>JAFXYK010000098.1 GCA_017541805.1 Paludibacteraceae bacterium | reverse complement strand
CCGATCACGTACTCCTCGCTGTTCTTCAACTGTCCCGTCGTGAAATCCACGAAGCTCGCCGGGTTCATCGCCTCACCTAAATAACGGATCTCCCAGTGCAGGTGACTACCCGTCGAACGACCCGTGTTACCGCCTAAACCGACTACCTCACCCGCATCCACTTTCTGGTATTCATCTACCAGCGGACTGCTCAAGTGACCGTACACTGTCTCCAAACCGTTCGTATGACGTACTACTACGTAGTATCCGTATCCGTGAGGATCCCATCCGACGATACGAACCTGACCGTCCCATGCACTACGGATCGAGTCGCCTATCTGCACTTTGATATCCGTACCTTTGTGCATCCTGTTCCTGCGCATACCGTACGGACTCGTCACATAACCCGGGTGCGGTAACTTAAAGCCCGCCATCGGTATATGCACATCCTCCGTCAACTGGTCAAACAACTTATCATACGGATTCACACGCGCGTTCGTCCATACGAAGTGATACGCACTGTCCGCAGGGTGATGCGTCAGCAACGTCGTGTCGCCTAACATGAACTGCGGAGCTAACTTATATATCACATCGCCGTCCTTCGTCCGTACCACGATCTTACTCGGCAGCAACTCCAGTTCGCAACCTAAGATCAACGTGTCATGCGCAAATAATCCCGCCAAACACTCCGGCAAGATCGAACTGCGAACATCCAACGAATCCAAGTCCTCCAACTCATCGCCTTCATTCGCCGCCAACGTATCCGTCGGCAAGTTCAAATCCTCCGTAAACACATTATCTGCTTTCACCAGCGACCAACTTCCAATCGCCAGCAACAGAACTAATACTTTTAATTTCTTCATATCTAAAATCTAAACTCTATAATCTTTTTTTTCTTACACCGCCTCGGAGAATGCCTCGTTTCGTGAGGATAGTGCTCACTCCTTGGAGGTTTTAAGCCCCCGCTCTGCGAGCGATACAGTCCTTTTACACCATATACTCCGTTTCGTGAGGATAGTGCTCACTCCGTGGGGTTTTAAGCCCCCGCTCTGCGAGCGATATAGTATATACCCGGTTGGAACATTCTTTTGCGGTTGGGGTCCGCAAAAGTATGAGCTGGGGGCACAGCGGTTCCAGAGGGCATATACGCTATCTGCATAGTTTCTGGGGCTTTAAAAACCCCGATGAGCAGCTATCCGAGCCCCTTTTACTTCACGATCTTATACGCCACCTTCTCCGTCAGCACCTTGCCGAACTTGATCGATATCTTCGCATCGGCGTTCACCGCCCAACCATTGGCATTCAGCACCGGAGCCAGGTTACGACGACGTAACTTCATCCACGCCATCACCATACTCGGACCACTGATAATCAGGATGATGCCTACGAAGATAGCCAGATATGCCCACCATGGCAAACCGATCAGACCGTGCAATATAGCTACCAACGCCGACGCTAACATACCTAACGCCATGCCGATGGCTGCAAAGATTCCGGCGAACTTAGCAATGTCGAACGTCGATTTCGGAGCATCTGCCGCAGCAGCCTCACCACCCGTCTTCGCCTCCGCCGTTGCAGTCATGTCATTCATCACCGCCGCATCTTTCTCCGAGGCCGACTTGTTGATCTTATCCTCGATCCATTTGCTCATACGGCGATACGGTGTCCAGAAAGCCTGCAGGATAGAGATCGGGTTCTCAATGATCTTAAACACCGACGCATCGTAGTCCAAACCCTCATTGTCGTAGAACACACCGTTCTTACCTACACTCAGGTTGTTGATATCGCCCTGCGACATTGCCGCTACGATCTGCATCGTCTTACCCGTCTTCTTGTTCTCGCAGTTGCAGTACATCAGGTATATGCCGCTCAACGGCGCCTGCGAGTCATGCTTCGGCAGGTCATTGACGCGGATACACAAGTGACACGCACGCTGATCGATATATAACGTACCCGCCTGGAACGATGCAAACACATCCTTCGTCGGCTTATATGCATAGAAATCCTGTAACGTAACGAAGTTACGCAGCAGCTTATAGAAATCGCGATGCAACAGCAGCAGTTTCTTCAGCGGCATAAACTCCGCCGTCGCCGCAGCGAGTTCACTTTCAACTCTCGACTTTTCACTCTCCACTGCGGATTCCCAATCGGCAATCTGCTTGCCCATCTTAAGGAAGTCCGCCTCTTTCATTCCGGGCTTCGGAGCGTCCTCAGCGATAACGGCCAAACCGATCTTCTGCAACTTCTCCTGCTCGTAATATGCCGCATACTCCGCACTCTTCTCCTTATAAGCTGCCATCACATCCGCCTCTAACGGCGCCGCCGGAACAGCCTTCTCCTCTACCTTTACAGCAGCTATCGCTGCATCTACCGCAGCAAGGCTTACCTTGCCGTCTTTTGCCAACTTCAGAGCAACGGCCTTAATCGCCTCATCAGCAATATTGTTGAGCGCGATTTCGTCCTTCTGCTCAAACAAACTCTGCGGATCTTTCAGCGTCGCGCACAACCATTCAGCCGTCGCGACCACTTCCTTCATTCTCAACTTACCGTCGCCGTCCTCGTCCATCAACTTCAACGAATCCGAACTGATCTCAAGACCATTGACAGGACACGACATCACGGTCCATTGTTTCTTGTCTAACTCACCCAAATGGCGGATATCCTCACCCGACTTAATTAACACCCGGGTCGCCCCACCTACCTTGGTAAAACTCCATTTGTACTTTGCCATAGTATTTCAATTTTCAATTCTCACTTTTCTTTTTTCAAAAAATCGTGCAAAGATACACATTTTTTTGCATATATGCAAATTATTTCGCTCAAAAACTTGCACATATGCAATTTTTGTAGTAATTTTGCACCAAAATTTATTAGCCATGAAACGTCTTTGCCTCCTCTCCCTCCTCGCAACCCTCCTCCTCTCCTGCTCCTCCTCGGACCAGCAACCTAACCGTGTTCAATCCCCGGACAACACCCTTGCCCTTGCGTTCCGACTCACCGAATCAGGCGCACCGCAGTACTCCGTCACCCGCGACGGCGAGACCGTCATCGACTGGTCCGCACTCGGACTCATCTGCGCCGAAGCGAACCTCACCGACTCTTTCTCTGTCGTTAGTTACGAACAGAGTTCGTATGACGATACATGGGAGACCGTATGGGGCGAAGAACGACTCATCAGAGACCAACATAACGAACTCGTCGTCCATCTCACCCACGCCTCCGGACGACACATGGACATCGTCTTCCGCTGCTTCAACGATGGCTTTGCGTTTCGCTATGTCTTCCCGGAGCAAGAGCAGACCGATCTTACCGTCACGAATGAAGTGACCGAATATCGTTTTACTGCCGACCATGATGCCTGGTCTATTCCTTGGCGCACCGAGTATTACGAAGGACTGTGGACCAAAGCGCCGCTGAGTCAGAAATCCGATACGCTCTGCTCTCCCATCACCCTCGAACTCACCCACGGAGGCTATGCCTTCGTGCATGAAGCGGCACTGACGGATTACCCTGCACAGAACTTCTACATGGCTGACGGAGCACTTAAGATCTACCTCACCCCATGGCTACACTCCGACGTCAAAGCGTACCTCGCCACACCCTTCGCTACCCCCTGGCGCATGGTCATCCTCACACGCACGCTACCCGAGATGGTCGCCAGCCGTATCATGCTCAACCTCAACGAACCCTGTGCCATCGACGACACCTCATGGATCCGACCGATGAAATTCATCGGTATATGGTGGGGCATGCATATGAAAACCTTGACATGGGAAGCAGGACCCAAACACGGCGCTACCACTGCTAATATGGAGCGCTACATGCGCTTTGCCAAAGACCATCATATCGACGCCGTGCTCGCCGAAGGATGGAACCTCGGATGGGAGACCTGGGAACACTTCGATTTCACCACACCCTACCCCGACTGGAACATGGATTATCTCTCTGCCCTGTCGAACGAACTCGGCGTGCAGATCATCGGTCATAACGAGACCGGAGGTAATGCCGCCGACTATGAACGAGACCTCGATACCATCTATCGGTACCATGCAAAGCATGGTATTCATGCCATCAAGACGGGCTATGTCTCGCCAATCATCCGCACCCGAGACGGACTGCAATGGAACAAAGGACAGTCCGGCGTGCGCCATTATCGTAAGGTCATCGAGACTGCCGCCCGTTACCATATCGCCATCGATAACCATGAACCCGTCATGCCTACCGGCCTCCAACGCACCTACCCCAACCTCATGACCCAGGAAGGAGTGCGCGGACAGGAATGGAACGCGTGGAGTCAGGACGGAGGCAGCCCCTGCGACCATGTCACTATCCTCCCCTTCACTCGTGTCATGGCCGGACCCGTCGACTATACCCCCGGCGTCTTCGCCTTCGAGAACCCCATCATGCCCAACACTCGCGTCCACTCCACCCTCATGAACCAACTCGGACTCATGGTATGTATCTATAGTCCGCTGCAGATGGCTTGTGACCTGCCGGAGAACTACCTCAAGCATCCGGAGGCTTTTGCTTTCATCGAACGCGTACCATGCGACTGGGAACGCTCCCTCCTCGTGGATGGTAAGATAGGCGAGTTCTGTATCTTCGCCCGTCAACAACGAGGCACCGACAACTGGTTCCTCGGCGGTATCACCGACGAACAAAGCCGCGAAGCCCTCGTCCCACTCTCTTTCTT
Organism: Paludibacteraceae bacterium; assembly: GCA_017541805.1. Taxonomy (GTDB): domain Bacteria; phylum Bacteroidota; class Bacteroidia; order Bacteroidales; family Paludibacteraceae; genus Colicola. Next base: position 908 of record JAFXYK010000098.1, on the reverse strand, counting down.
ACCCGAAGGAAAGACCTATCACCTATGCCTCTGGCGCGACGGAGACAAAGCCGACTGGCAAACGAATCCCTATGACTACGTGATCGACCAAGCCGACCTCACCTCCTCCGACACCCTCCGCATACCCATGGCATCCGCCGGCGGCTTTGCCGCCTCCCTCACCCCCATTGCACAATAACTACACCTTTGGTGTATGGTGTATAGTGTACGGTGTATAGTGTATGGTGTATAGTGTATAGTGAAAAAAATATTTTTGATATTTTTTGCTGACGCAGGGATCTTAATAAGACTTCATCGTTCGGTTGCTACACCGGACGATGAGTAAAGCTATTAAGCGGCGTATCATGCTCGCATGAATACGCGATTAAGAGGTTTACGCTAAGGCCGCGTGGGCCATGGCCATGCGGGTGGGAAGTCGTTTAAGATACCGGCGGAAGTATTTTCTATATATTTTTCTTTATCTCTTTTTATCTCCCGATAGGGCTTTTATCTCTTTTTATTTACAAAAAGCACCCTCATCAGCATTTTTCTTCGAAAAAATTTGCTCATGTCAAAAAAAAGCACTACCTTTGCACGCTTTTTCGGCTGTGAAGCCGAGGAAGGCTTACGGAATATTAACCCTTTAACGGGAATCCTAGTGTCCTAGTTTCCTAGTATCCTAGTACCCTAGTTCCCACCCAATTTATCTACCGTTTATGGCAGAAAATCTTTCTCTCCAGAACTTCGACTGGGATGCCTATGAAGCACAAAAGCAAGGCACAAAAAACGAAGAAGAAATCCAAAAGTATAATGACACCCTGAGCGCCATCAAGGACAATGAAGTCGTTGAGGGTACCGTCATCAGTATCAACAAACGCGAAGTAGTGGTGAACGTCGGATACAAATCCGACGGTATCGTTCCCGCTTCT
>JAFXYK010000013.1 GCA_017541805.1 Paludibacteraceae bacterium | reverse complement strand
TGCAGTGCAGCGCGCTACCACCGGTGAGGTGCTCGATGTACTTGCGGCCATGCAGACGGAAGCGGTCGAGCACGTTCAGACTCGTGTCTTCTACTATGTAGAAATAGCTGTTGTAGCAGTCGCGCGGTACAACATAACCGTCCTCGCGGTCCCACTTCGCGTGCTTGACGCCGACGTTCTCTGCCGGAATCATTTCGCAGTTGAACATCACGTCCTTCGTGCGGTACTCTTTGTTCTTCTTCTCGATGATACCGAGCAGCTCCTGTACGAAATGCGCATACTGCGGGTTGTCCTTGATCTCGATACCGAGGAACTCTGCTGCCTCAACCAGACCGTTCACACCGATAGTGAGGTACTGACGACCGATATTGATGTATCCGGCGTCAAACAGCGGCAGCATACCCTTCTCCTGCAGGCTCTTGAGGTTCTCGTTGTAAGCGAGCTGCACTTTATGCATCAGATCTACCACGTCCTCGATATATGCCTGGTACGGGATGTTATTGCGTACGGCATACTGGATAGCACGGTTGAGGTTGATGGTGAGCACCGATTTCGAACCGGTCGAGATACCGCCGGCGCCGAGGGTGTAGCTGAAGCTGTTGTCCGTGATCGCGTTACGCAGACGGCAGCAGCTGGAGAGGCTGTCGGCGTTGTCGGAAACGTAGGTGAAGAACGAGTGGCCCTTCGCGTACATCTCTGCCGTGAAATCGCCGTACTCCTTGTCCTTGATATCGCCGTTCTCCGCCAGCAGCGCCATCGTCTCTACCGGGAACGTCAGCACGCAGCGCGTACGCTCTTCGTTGAACCAGTTCATGAAGCGGCGTTGCAGCCAGTCCAGGCTCTCCCAGTGAGGTGCTTCGCCGTTCGGGAAACGGAAGTTATCGAACAGGCTCTTGAAATAATAGCGGTCGTAGTAACTGATGTTCCAGAATACGGACTGGAAGTTACGCGCACCACTCGGTTGGTTCAAGCTGTAAACCACCTGCTGGAAGCAGTCGGTGATGACTTTGTCTATCGTACGGCGGCGAAGACTGAGATCCACCACCTCGTCGGCACGTTTGTAGTAGTCCTCGCCGTACTCCTGCTCGATGAAATAGTTCATATACATAAGGAACTCGGGCGTAGCGCACGCGCCTGAGAGCATCGAGCTCACCATGAATACCATATTGATGAATCCGCCGCAGAAGGATTTCAGGTTGTGAGGAGGAGTAGCGTTACCGCCGATACTCTTCGTACCTCCGATGAGCCACGGATACATCGTGATGGACGCGCAGTAGTTAGCTAAGTTCGTCTCGTCGTTCTTGTAGATGAAGTGCTGGTTGAGCAGGTTCATATAACGGTCGCTCAACTCCTTGCCGTACATCGTCTTGATGCGCTCCGTCAACAGGCGACGGTTCAGACGGATGAAGCCCTGCTTCGGCAACTCACCGATAAGGGTAGCGATGTTCTTGTGCTCTACGTTCGCGTTCGCGTCGAACTTCGAACCCTCTGCCGCGTTGCTCGCCTGCACATAGTTCATCATGAAGTCCAAACGCCGCTGCGTGTCGCGGTCCTCCGTGTGCCCCTGACGATACAGGATGAATGCTTTCGCTACCTGGTAGTACCCCTCCGCCATCAGCGCTACCTCTACCTGGTTCTGAATCTCCTCTACCGTCTGTTCGTTACGTACTCGTAAGTGCGAGAGGATCGCGCCTAAGGTCTCCTCTGTGGCAAACGCACCTACTGCTAAGAATGCCTTACTGATCGCATTCTTGATCTTGTCTAAGGTAAAAAGTTCCTTCTTACCGTCTCTCTTAATAATGTATGTTTCCATAAATATATAGTGTATTTTTCGTTTGAGCCGAAATTCGGTGCAAAGATAATATGTTTTTTTGAATTGTGCAAATTTTTTGGCAAGAAAAGTTATCAACAATTTGCAAAAGTTATCCAAAACAAAATTGCAAACCACTGAAAATCAGCCGTTTGCAATTTTAAAATTGTTGAAAAGTTTTCCAAAAGTTTTCAACCATTATTGCACTCGCTCGCCCATTATGGTATACTCTACCCCGTTTTTGAGGAGCATCAACTGCCCGTTTTTGAGGAATTTTTGAACATTCGTCTGTACGCTCGAAACATTCTCTATGTCCTCTCCTTTATCGACGAACGTACCTAAGTAGTACGGCGCACATACTTCGGTGGCAGGACGAGCGGCAGTGGCTGAACCGGTCTTATTGATCGCGTGGCCGGATGTCGTCGCTCCTTCGTCCCAGAATCCGCGGTTAGACCATGTCTCTTCCACCAGCCCTTCCTTCGTCGTCCAGTTCACGTAGTCGCCGTTACCGGCATCCTCCGGGAACCAATAACTGATACCGTCCACGTTCTCCAGCGGCTTGAGGTTATCCACGACATCCTTCACGAAGTTATACTGTCCCAATACGGAGCACGGCCATGCGTCTTGGGTGTCGTAGTTCACACCCTTGGTGGGCCAGTATTGGAAGTTATACGCGCATTCTACGATATGCACCCGTTTGTTCGGGAACAGCGTCTTGAGGTTCTTGATCGCATTGACCAGGTTGTTCTTATCCGTCTTGTCTGCCACCTGCTCCGCGTTCAGATACCCGTGCCAGAACGGATAATAGCTCAGACCGATGATATCGAAGTCCACGCCGTTCTGCACCAGTTTGTTGTAGTAATAGGAGTTATATCCGGTGTTCGTCGGGCGGTCGGTATGAATGATGATCTGCGCCTGAGGACACTCCTCGCGTACGGCATCACATCCGGCTCTGAGCAGTCCTAAATAGCCCTCCCAGTTATCGCCGCTCTTGTCGTACGGATGTACCTGGATGCCGCATAGACCGTACATGATCTCGTTGCCAACCTGCACCAGGTCCGGCGTCGCTCCCGCAGCTTTCAAGGCCGTGAGCACACTGCGCGTATACTCCGCGATGCTGTCCGCCATCGCGCCGTCAGACGCTCCTTTCCAGGCTGCCGGCGCCTGGATATGTCCGGCATCTACCCAACTGTCCGAATAATGAAAATCCAGCATGAAGTACGCTCCTGCCTCCTTGATGCGCTTACCCAAAGCCTTCACGTACGCCAGATCCTGCACGATCGCATAGTCCGTGCTCTTGTAGTCCGGCGCTTTCTGCTGCGGATGCACGAAGATACGTACGCGGAAGGTGTTCCATCCGCAGTCGTTCACCAGCCATGTGATCAGGTCATTCACTTTGACGCCCTTCACATCCTTGTATCCGGAGCTGTGTTTCTCGTACTGCGTCAGCATTGATATATCCCCACCCACATAACGACTCTGCGCCTGCGCATACACACATACCAGCGCAATAATTACTAAGGAGAATAAACGTTTCATATACTCGCTGTTTTTTAAAAACGATGCAAAGATACTACATTTTTTTGACATGTGCAAATAAAAACGATTCATAAAAAGTATATTATATATAAATATATAATATAGTAAAAAGTGCAAGAAATACGGGCAAAATGAATTATCCTATGGTTATCCTATGGTGATCCTATGGTAATCCTATGGTAAGGGTACTGGTCTTAGAGTATTCTTTTGCTAACTGAACTTTGCAAAATGAAGAATTTTGGGCTTTTTGGCAACTTATTTTTGCATATTACATAATTTTGCATTACCTTTGTGCCGTTTTTACGACAAATTGTTAACAAACATACAATTTTAATTTACATTATTAACTAAATTTAAGGTATTTATGAAGAAATTTTTATCTCTTGTATGCGCTCTGACGCTTGTATTGAGCGCAAGTGCAGTACCTGTTAAGAAACTCACGCGCCGCGCGTTTGAGTTGCAGAAGCAGGAGTTACGTACAAAGAAAAGTTTTGGTGCACTGATGCAGGACGCTAAAACGCTGAAGGGTGAGAAATTCGAGAAAGCAGAGGCTCTCCGTGCTCCGAAGGCCAAACGAGAAGCTACCGACGTGAAGATCGGTTCTTGGGAGATTGAAGACTGGGGTTCCGATGGTGAGTTCAAATTCTATGCAGAGGACAACCTCACGGCTTTCTATTTCGACATCATCTATGGTGGCGACAATGAGGATTTGGAACTTGGTAAGACCTACACCGAGGCAGACCTGTACGTTGACCCCCAGAGCGGCGAGCAGTATGCCGGTGTTTTCTATGGTGGCAAATGGAACTACGGTATCAAGACCTTATCGATCGTGAAGACGGTTGACGAGGCCGGTTTGGTTCATTTCGCAGGTGCATGTGTAGACAGCCTCGACGCTGCCTTCACCTTCCACTATGATGAAGAGCCGTTTGTGCTGACCGGTGACACCGTAGCCTATGCGATCACCGCTGGCGCTAAGATGAAGTACAGTTCGTTCTTCGGCGACTGGGTTATCACCGCTGATGACGGCGTATATGGTCTCCGTCTGGATTACTACAGCGAGGACGCTACTTCGCCGGCAGGCAGCTATAGCTCTGAGGACTTCGACCTTGGTTACACATGGGTAGAGATCTACATCTCGGCTGACTCTACGAAACAGATCGCAGCACATGCTGCAGAGGCTACTATTGTAGAGGTAGAGGGCAACTATGTGATCGGCGCTACCATCATCGGCGAGGACGGCGTGGTTTATATCATCAGCGCTACATTCACCGCTCCGCACAAAGAGGCAGAAGCTATCGTGCAGGCAAACAACCTGAAGGTTACTGATACCTACTTCAGCTTGTTCGGTATTGTATTGGCTACCGCAAGCAACGAGAACTTCTCGGATATCTCTTTCTCGCTCACCGCAGATGATGAGGCAGAGAGCTACTTCGGCACCTACACTGTCGGTGCGAATGCAAGCGGATCGTTGACCACCACAGATAGCGTAGAGATCGAGTTGTACAGCGGTACCGTTACTTTGGCACAAACAGAAGACGGTATAGCTTTGACCGGAACGGCTCTGGGTTACGACAACGTAGAGTACACCTTCCAGCTCACCTACACCAAGCCGGAGCAGACCCGTGAGGAGACCATCACCATCGACGGTCTGACCTTGAACATCCTGACCGGTGCATGGCAGATCGCAGGTTTCAATGCAGACTCGACCAAGTATGTCTCCATCGCTGCATATGCAGATGCTGTAGCCGGTACCTATACCGAAGCAGATCTCGCAGCAAACTATTGCTCTATCGTTACCGACATCAATGGCTCGGCTTATAACCAGTTCTCTCTCGTGAGCGCTAACCTTACTGTAGCTTACAACGAGGCAGACGGTATCGCTACCGTTACCGGTACGTTCCTGGGTCAGAAAGGCGCTGATGTGCCTCTGTTCAGTCTCAACCTCTCTGCTGTTGTTCCGGAACCCAGCCCGTATCTGGACTGCGACACGCCGGACAAAGCATACAAAGAGGTATTCGAAGAATATACCGTCAGCGATCAGTATCTGGCAGAATACGGTGACCTGATCATCAAAGCAACGAATGAGAACAACGCATACGTAGGTCTTGACATCTATGTAGCAGAAGGCGCAAGCACCCTCACTCCGGGTACCTACTCCTTCGCAAATACCGAAGAGCCGATGACCGTTTATATCGGTGGCTGCGACGGTGAGTCTGTTTATTACTCGTTCTTCTCCTATAAGGACGCAGAGGGTTATATTAAAGACCTATGGTTCGCTGTTGACGGTACACTCACCGTCCTCGAGAACGGTGTGATCGAAGTGAATGCCGTTAACTCTTACGGTGCACATATCCAATGCCGTATCGGTGCATGGCCGGAGGCTATTGACAACACCGAGGCTAAGGCTGCTGCCACCAAGACGGTTCGCAACGGTCAGCTGATCATCCTCAAGAACGGTAACGAGTACAACGCACAAGGCGCTATGCTCAAATAATCATCCGTCCGAAGGACATCCCAAAAGAGGTCACCATCGCGGTGCCCTCTTTTTTTTGCCTGAATATTTGCACAATTGAAAAAAAAGCAGTAATTTTGCAGCGCAAAATTGAGTTGAACATTAAAAAACAAGCAATCATACATGAACAGGCATTATCTGCATTATCTGACCGATGTCATGGCCCATCAGTGGAATGACCCGGCGTTCACGGATTATAACGAAGACCACGAGTACACCTTCGGCGAGTTGGCAACAGAGATGTTACGCCTCCATACGCTATTCGAGTTATACGGTGTGAAGAAAGGCGATAAGATCGCGTTGGCGGGTCGTAACTGCGCTAACTGGGCGGTGGCCTACCTGGCAATCGCGTCGTACGAAGGCGTATGCGTGAGTATATTGCAGGACTTCACGGCGGAGGACATCGCGCACCTGCTGGAGCACTCGGACTCGGAGTTGCTTTTCGTCGGTCCGTATGTATGGAAAGAGCTGCAGACACAGGCGATGCCGCCTAAGATCAAGGCGGCGTTGTCGTTGGAAGACTGGAGACCGCTCTACGAGAGTGAAGGGGTGAAGGTGAAAGGTGAAAGGATGAAGGAAGAGTGGAACAAGGCGTTTCAGGCGAAGTATCCTAAGGGTGTGGCGCCGGAGCAGGCGCAGTTCAGTGCCGATCCGGATACGTTATGTCTGATCAACTACACCTCTGGTTCAACCGGCAGTCCGAAGGGCGTGATGCTCAACGGCCGCTCGCTGAGCAACAACGTGGAGGTAGGAATGAAGATGCTGCCTGTCGATCCGGGTCAGCGTCTGGTATCGATGTTGCCGCTGGCGCATATGTTCGGTCAGGTATGCGAGTTGCTCTATCCGCTGAGCTGCGGTACGCATATCTATTTCCTGACCAAGTCCCCTACTCCGTCAATCCTGCTGAAGGCGATGGACGAGGTGCAGCCGTATCTGGTAGTGACCGTTCCGCTGGTGATAGAGAAGATATACAAGAAGAAACTGGACCCGACGCTGAGTAAATGGGCGATTCGTATGTTCTGGCATACGCCGTTCTTCGGACGGTTCCTCAAACACCGCGTGAAGAGCGGCCTGCGCAATGCGTTCGGCGGTAAGTTACGCTATTTCATCTGCGGCGGCGCAGCGATGAACCCGGTGGTGGAGGAATGTCTGATGGATATCCATTTCCCGCTCTCTATCGGCTACGGAATGACGGAGTGCGGTCCGCTGATCGGCGGTAACCCGCCTAAGTATTTCAAGGCGCGTACAGGCGGTGTGCCGGTGATGAACATGGAGGCGAAGATAGACAAACCCAACGAGGCCGGTATCGGCGAGATACTCGTCAAGGGCGAGAACGTGATGCTCGGGTATTACAAGAACCCCGAGGCGACGAAAGCCGCGTTCACCAAAGACGGCTGGTTACGCACCGGTGACCTCGGTCGTATGGACAAACGGCATAATATCTACATCAAGGGTCGCTGCAAGACGATGTTCCTCGGTGCATCCGGACAGAACATCTACCCGGAGGAGATAGAGGATAAACTGAATAACCAGGAGGCAGTAGGCGAATCGCTGATCGTAGAACGCGAAGGTAAGTTAGTGGCCCTCGTCTTCCCGGATGAGACACTGACGAAGCGCATGACGCTCGAGGAGGTACAAGCGATCATGAAAGCGAACCTCGAGAAACTGAACAAGCTGATCCCTTCCTACAGCAAGGTATCGAATATCGAGGTACAGGAGAAACCCTTCGAGCATACACCGAAGAAATCGATTAAGAGATTCCTTTACAAGTAAAGGAAGGTGTAAAGTGTAAAGTGTAAAGTGGAAAGTGTAAAGAAAAAGCGGAGCCGGAGCTCCGCTTTTCTGTTTATAACAGGTGATGGGCCACTGTCAGGCCGGCCATCACGATGGAAACCATCGACATCAGTTTGATGAGGATGTTGAGCGACGGACCCGACGTGTCTTTGAACGGATCACCGACCGTATCACCTACGACGGTAGCCTTATGGCAGTCAGAGCCCTTACCGCCGAAGTGACCTTCCTCTACATATTTCTTTGCGTTATCCCACGCGCCACCGGCATTCGCCATGAAGACAGCCAGTACGAAACCGGTACTCAGACCACCGATGAGCAGCCCCAGCACACCGGCTACGCCGAGGATGAGACCTACCAGGATCGGCACGATGATTGCCAAGAGCGACGGCAGTAACATCTCATGTTGCGCACCCTTGGTGGAGATAGCTACGCAGCGTGCGTAGTCCGGATCGGCTTTACCTTCGAGGATGCCCTTGATAGTCTGGAACTGACGACGTACTTCCTCTACCATCTTCTGTGCCGCACGTCCGACGGCATTCATCGTCAGACCGCAGAACAGGAAGGCCATCATCGAACCGATGAAGATACCGACGAGCACGATCGGGTTCATCAGGTTGACATTATACGCGCCCATGAAATCAATCAAGGTAGCGCCGTGTACCTGGTCCACCGTCCATTTCACATTATCCGCTACGACTACATAGCCGTCGCCGGCATTCTCAGCCAGACGCGCCAGCGCGATCTTGATCTCCTCTACATAGGAAGCCAAGAGTGCGAGGGCCGTGAGGGCAGCCGAACCGATCGCAAAACCTTTACCGGTAGCTGCTGTGGTGTTACCCAGAGCATCGAGAGCATCCGTACGCTGGCGCACCTCGGGATCGAGACCGGACATCTCGGCATTACCACCGGCGTTATCAGCGATAGGACCATAGGCGTCGGTAGCCAAGGTGATACCCAGCGTCGAGAGCATACCGACAGCTGCGATACCGATACCATAGAGACCCATGGAGAGGTTCTCCGCCGTGAAGGCTGTTTGGAAACCATTCGCGCAGAGGTACGCCATCACGATAGCGATACCGACCGTGATGACCGGAATAGCGGTACTCAACATACCCAGACCCAGACCGCTGATGATGACGGTAGCCGGACCGGTCTGCGAACTCTCACTCACTTTCTGCGTCGGTTTATAAGACTGCGAAGTATAGTACTCGGTCGATTTACCGATGATCACACCGGCGAGCAGACCAACAACAACAGACAGGCTGACATGCCACCACTGGCTGTCGGCTGTACCGAAGAGCCAAGCGAAGATACCGAAGGTGACACCGGCGATGAGGAAAGCAGCCGTATTCGTACCCACACTCAGCGCATGGAGCAACTCCTTCATTCCTGCACCCTCTTTGGTCTTCACCATATAGATACCGATGATGCTGAGCAGCACACCGCAAGCTGCAATCAGAGACGGCGCGAGCACCGCTTTTAGTTGCATACCTTCTACTGCCGAAGTAGCGAACGCCGAAGCACCTAAAGCCATCGTAGCCAAGATAGAACCGGCATAGCTCTCGTACAGGTCAGCACCCATACCGGCTACGTCGCCTACGTTATCACCGACGTTATCAGCGATGGTAGCAGGGTTACGCGGATCATCCTCTGGGATGTTATACTCGGTCTTACCCACTAAGTCCGCACCTACATCTGCCGCCTTGGTATAGATACCGCCGCCGACACGGGCAAAGAGCGCCTGAGTCGAAGCACCCATACCGAAGGTAAGCATCGTGGTAGTGATGATCACCAAGTGGTTCTCCGCACCGATGAAATGGTCGAGCACGAGGAACCAAACGGATACATCCAACAGCGCCAAGCCCACCACCGTCAGACCCATCACAGCACCCGAACGGAAAGCGACCTGCAGACCTGCATTCAGACTCTGACGCGCTGCATTCGCCGTACGCGCCGAAGCATAGGTAGCCGTCTTCATACCGAAGAAACCGGCCAGACCCGAGAAGAAACCGCCGGTCAGGAAAGCGAACCATACCCAGCCGTTCTGCAAGTCAAACAAAGACATTACGAAAAACAATACCGCCAGTACGACGAAGACCATCGTCACTACTTTGTACTGCTGTTTGAGATACGCCATCGCACCCTTACGCACGTGCGAAGCAATCTTCTTCATTAACTCCGTGCCTTCGTCTTTCTTCAGCATCGAGCGATAGAAATAATAGGCAAATCCCAGAGCTAACACCGATGCAGCCAATACGACATACATCAAGACTGTTAAATCATTCATAGAACTTGTGTTTTAATTAGTATTAATTGGTTAAATCACTTTTGCAGCTGCAAAAGTACAACATTTTTTTGATATATGCAAGAAAAAGAAAAAAAAAGCGCCACGCGGACGCTTTTTTTTAGAAATTATACTTGGCCATGAGTTGCACGCGATGGTTCGTAACCCAGTGTAAGTTATCGCGCACCAGGCCATGGTCATTCTGTGTTCCCTTGCCGTACTGAACGGAGGTGATCTCATATTCCAGACCGAGTTGGAACTTACCGACGGTGTAGAGCAAGGTCGGCGACAGACGCCACATCTCGTTCATCGCATACGAACGCGGGTAATAGAAGCCGACAAACGAGCCGTCGGCATTGGTAGCCAGCGCATCTTTCGTTCCGAAATTATGCACATAGCCGCCGAAGAGGATACCCTGCAGTTTCTGCGGATGTTTGTCCTCCTGCGCACCTACCTTACCGCCATAGACGATACTGAGCCAAGTGCTGCTGGTGCGCGTCGGCGTATATTCATAACTGCCATCCGCATTGACTGCCTTCACGCCGTAGCCGCCGTTCATATTCATATGCTCCCCTGCTTCGGCAAAGATCGACTTCGCCTTGATGGAGAACTCCCCTTTCTTATATTGCAGGTAGATGAAGGGCGAGGCGGTGGTGATACGGTCCTTGACCTTCACCGTCACGGTACCGTACACAGGATCCTCCACCGCACCCAGGTGGCGCGGTTTGATACTCAGCACATCGGCACCGAGACGCATGAGGAAGCCTTTGTCGTGGAAAGAGAGTCCGAGGTACGCCTCCGGGGTCTTGCCGTACAGCATATACTCCGCCGACTGACCGTCCGGTCCGGTGGACATATATTGCATTTGCCAAATACCGGCCGCCGTCAACGTGACATACTTACCGAGCCGTGCATCCATCTTCACTTGCGGTGTACGGCTGAACGGACCGAAAGGTGCACCGGAGTTAAGCGCGATGGCGTCACACAGATCGGCAGCCATCGGGTGCCAAGCCTGACCCATCAAGAGGTCCACGCGTGCAAAATCCTTACCCATCTTCAGACTATCCCACGCCAAGGTCAGATAGGCCTGACGCAGACGGAACTGCGCCACACCACTGACGGAGTGCGTACCCGTTCCTTTAGTGCTCAGACCGGCATAGAAATCCGCCTCGATCTTTGCACCAAACTGGGTATTACGCCATTGATAGCCGACGATATTCAGTCCCAGACGAGTGGTCAGGGAGAGGAAACGGAACGTACTCTGCGCATTGAGGTCATCGCCGTATGCATTCAGTTTCTCATCCTTCGGCTGGAAGCTATACAGGTCACCTGTACCGGACCAACTCTCGCGGCTGTCGTACGCAAAATAATTACGAATGAAGCCGTAGGGTTTGAAATGCTGCTTAAGATGCGATTTGACCGCCTCTTTCTTCTGCTGTTTGGTCGTTGCCTCTTGCGCCGAAACCGGAACAAGGAACAAAGTGCAAAGCACCAGGATCAATAGCTTTTTCATATTAGAACGGGAATAAGAGTAATACACCATAGGACAAGGCGATACCGGTCAAGCCGATGATCAGACCGACCTTCATCATCTCATTGGTCTTGATAAGACCCGTCGAACATGCAATGGCGTTCGGCGGTGTGGAGATCGGGAAGAGCATCGCGAAAGAGGTAGAAGCCGCTACACATACGAGGAGCGTGGTGACACCACCGAAGGCAGCCAGACTGGATCCCATCTGTACGCCGACAACCGCCAAGATCGGCACCAAGAGGTTCGCCGCCGACGAGTTAGCGATGAAGTTAGACAAGATCCATCCGATAAGACCTGCAATGACAAGTACTACGATCGGCGACCACTCTCCGAACGGAACGGCATTCACCATCACGTTTGCCAGACCGGTCTTATTCAGCGCCGTACCCAAGGCAAAACCACCGGCAACCATCCAGAGCACATGCCAGTCAATCTTCGCAAAATCATCGCGGGTGAAGATACCCAAGACGGCATAGATAGCAAACGGCAAGAGGGCTATGATATTCGAATTGAGTTTCGTTAATTCGCCTGTCATCCAGAGGAGGATTGTACCAAGGAAAGTGATGGTAACTACCCAGAAATGCCAGTCTTTTTTGACATCGCCTTCGATCTTAATCTCTATCTTCTCCGCTTTGAACGGATAGAGGTAGCGAAGCAGGAACCAAGCGAACACGATCATCACGATCACTACCGGCACCATACGCATCATCCATGCGCCAAAGCCAATGTGCGTACCTTCAAACGAGTTGAGCACTTCGCCTGTAGCTTCATCCATGATCTCAATTGGTTTCGATAACTGACCGATCGCGATGGCGTTCGGAGGTGTACCGATAGGCGTACCCAGACCACCGATATTAGCGGCAATAGGAATAGCCATAGCGAGGCTCATACGACCACCACCATCCGGCGGTAAGGTCTTGATCACCGGCGCCAGGAAGGCCAACATCATCGCCGCCGTAGCGGTGTTACTCATGAACATGGACATCACGCTGATGAGCACCAGGAATCCCAAGAGCACGAACTTCGGTTTGGTACCGAAAGGCTTGAGCAGCACGCGGGCCAGATAGAGATCCAAGCCCACTTTGCTGGCCGCAATAGCCAGGACAAAACCACCCAAGAAAAGCATGATCGTCGGATCGGCAAAAGCCGCCATCAGGTCTTTGTGACTTACCAGATTACCCATGTCCGGATTCGTGAATCCTTTGTCTGAGATCGCGAAAAGCAGCATCACGATGGTACTGACGGAAGTGGCCCAAGCAGGGATGATCTCAAACATCCACATCAAGGCAGCGTACGCAAAGATAGCGACAGTACGTTGCTGCACCACATTTAATCCCTCGATCGGCATAAACCACAACGTGATCACTGCTGCTATCACCAGCGGCAGCAAAATCCAACGTTTGATGCTGAAAGAAGGTCTTTTAATTCGAATGTTAAATATCTTCATTTTTAATCAAAATTATATTCCGAATATAATCCAAACGGCATTTTTTTGCAAAAACGGCTGCAAAATTACAAAAAAATTCCAATATGTGCAAAGAAAAATGTTATTTTTTTTAAAATTGCAAAATAATGTTTGCACAATTCAAAAAAAAGCAGTATCTTTGTACCCGATTTGGGAACAGACCGAATAGGATGAAAGGTACAGAAGAGATTTTCGCTCCGATGTGGGAACTCAACCCCTTATGGAGCACATTGACAGAAGAGGAGCGCGCAGAGGTGGCGCAGGATGTGGAGATCGTTCACTACGCGAAGAATGAAGTGATACACAACGACGGCGATGAGTCGCAGTATATGTGGATGCTGCTTCGCGGTAAGGTACGTATTTTCAAGGAGGGTATCGGTCAACGTCAGCAGATCATCCGTTTACTCAAACCCTACGATATCTTCGGTTATCGTGCCTGCCTGGTGCACGAGGCGTATAACTCGAGTGCGAGTGCGTTCGAAGCATGCACGGTATATCGCCTGCAGCGCAGCAGTTTCTGCCGGCTGGTGGAGAACAACAGCGCGCTGTGTTATCAAGTGATGCTGATGATGGCGAAGGACCTGGCTTTCTCGGAGATTCAGACGGTGAACCTGACGCAGAAGCATATCCGTGGCCGTTTGGCGGAGAGTCTGCTGCTGCTCAAGAAGAACTACGGATACGAGGAAGACGGTAAGACCTTAGCGATGTTGCTGCCACGTGAAGACCTGGCGAACATGAGTAATATGACCACCAGCAACGCCATCCGCACGCTGAGTCAGTTCGCGCAAGAAGGGATCCTGAGTATCGACGGACGACACATCAAGATACTGGATGAGAAGACATTGGAAAAAATATCGCGCCTCGGATGAGACGCGATATTTTTAATCCATCATATTGCCCATATTGGACGACATCTGCACCATGCGGTCGTACTCCTCCGGGCTAAGATCATAGAAATAGAAATTGCGCGGATCGATAGGTTTACCCATATAATGCACTTCATAGTGCAGGTGCGGACCGGTTGATTTGCCGGTGTTACCGACCAGCGCGATCACTTCTCCACGACTCACTTTCTGTCCCACTTTAACCAAGCGCTTCGAGCAGTGGGCATAGCGCGTTCCGTAGTTGAAACCATGGTCAATCTCCACGGTCTCGCCATAGCCTTGTTTCCATCCCGAATAAGTGACCGTACCGTTTCCGGTAGCATAGATATCGGTGCCGATAGGCGCAGAGAAATCCATTCCTTCATGGAAACGACGGATGTGATAGACCGGATCTACACGCCATCCGTAGCCGGACGCCATACGCTTGAGGTCCTTGTTAAGCACAGGCTGGATGGCAGGGATATTATCCATGCGCACCTCATTGTTCTTCGCCAGCTCCAGGATCTCCTCGTATGACCGCGCCTGCACATACAGCTCTTTCTCCAAGATATCCACTTTGCGCTGCAGGTCAGCCGCCAACTGGGTATTGGTCATTCGCGCCAGCGAGTCGTAATAGGAGATCTGCTGCGCCGCCCCCATACGTACAGAGACAGGGATCGGCTCAGCACCCAAGATTGCCCGATAGAGGTTATCGTCGCGCTGCGCGAGGTCCGCCAAGACCAGCTGCATCTGGTCCACCTGCTTACTGAGCACCTCCATCTCGGCCGTGAGATTCTTGTTGTACTGCTTGAGCGTCGCCTCACGCGGCGAGGGATAGAAATACGTCAAGATGTAGAAAAAGACCACACCTAAACCTATTCCTCCGAATAAATACCATCCGGACCGGCGGAGCCAATAACGAATACCATGCTCCACATGCTCCAACTGAAGCGTCTCCGGGTTGATCCGATAGTGCTTTCTTCTAAAATTAAATTTAAATTTCATTATCGCCTGTAATTGTTATTATTCTTGTACCAAAAGAAATACTGGTTTTGTTGTTTTTTCTCCTCGGGCGTGCGCGCTACATATATAGGTTCGCGCGTGTACGGGTTAATGCCCGTGTAGAACATCGTCGTGGAGTGCGTCATAGGCGTCGGCGTAAAGTCCTGCACCTGCTCCGGCTTGTAATGCATTTTCTTCGTCTCCTCTGCCAGGTGCTGCATGTCATGTTTGGTGCAGCCGGGATGCGAGGAGATAAAATATGGAATAAGCTGCTGATTCAGCCCCGCCTCTTTGTTGATCCGCAGGAACAGGTCTCTGAACCGTAAGTAATTGGCCCAAGCGGGTTTACGCATTATCTTGAGCACATTATCCGAGCTATGCTCCGGCGCCACTTTGAGTCGTCCGGACACATGGCGGGTGATGAGTTGGCGCGCATAGGCTTCGCTCATCAGGTCATAACGAATACCTGAACCGACGAAGGCATGCTTGACGTACGGCAGTTTGTCCACCGTGCGGTATATATCCAACACGGGTTCAAAATCCTGATTAAGGTTCTTGCATATTGCCGGTTGCAGACAGGACGGTCGCGCACATTTCTCGCACAGCGACATATCCTTGCCGTGCATGCCATACATGTTCGCCGACGGACCGCCGAGATCAGAGATGACACCATGCCAGTCGGGTAACTGACTCAGTTTCTCTATCTGCCGTAAGATCGACGCTTTGGAGCGCGAGACGATCTGCTTGCCTTGATGAGCAGAGATCGTACAGAACGAACAGCCGCCGAAACAACCGCGGTGCATGCATACCGACCATTTAATCATCTCATACGCCGGTATATGCTTATCCTTATATTTCGGATGCGGCGTGTAGGTATAAGGCAGATCAAAGATCGCATCCAGCTGCTCCGTTGTGATAGGCGGATAGGAAGGATTGACGACCACGAACTGTTTGCCCACCGGTTGCACGAGCGTCGTCTGATGAATCTTATTCGACTCGATCTCCATCAGTCGGAAGTTCTCCGCATGTTTGCGCTTGTCGCGCAGCGCCTCTTCATGACTCGCCAAACGAATCGCGTCTGCTGGTATCTCCGATTTATCAGACGTCAAGTAGGCCGTCTGGGGAATATTTTTGATTTTAGATTTTTGATTTTTGATTTGATCAGCAATCTCGGTCATCGCTTGTTCGCCCATTCCATAGACGAGCAGGTCTGCTCCGCTGTCCACGAGGATGGACGGCATCAGTTTGTCCTGCCAGTAGTCATAGTGGGTGAGGCGGCGCATCGAGGCTTCTATTCCTCCGATCACCACCGGCACGTCGGGGTACAGTTGCTTGAGGATCTTACAATAAGTGATCGTACAATAGTCCGGTCGTGCACCAGCCCTACCCTCCGGGGTGTAGGCATCGTCGGAACGCTTACGCTTCGCCGCCGTATAGTGATTGACCATCGAGTCCATACTGCCGGCGGAGACCGCGAAATACAACCTCGGACGTCCAAACTTGGTGAAGTCTCGGAAGTCACCATGCCAGTCGGGTTGCGGCACGATAGCCACCCTATAGCCGGCAGCCTCCAGCACCCGTCCCAATACCGCTGCACCGAAAGAAGGATGGTCAATATACGCGTCACCGGTGAAGAAGACGATGTCCACTTCATCCCAGCCGCGTAACTCCATCTCTTTGCGAGTGGTCGGCAAATATTTCAACAGGTCCGCCAAGTTACGATGTCAATTTAGTCTATCTGTAAGTCCAGTTTCTCTTTCAACTGCGTGAGGGCCGGATTCTGCTCCGACATCAACGCATATTTCTCTTCGGCGGTGAAGGCCAGTTGCTCTTGGTTGAACTCCGCCTGCACGAGTTGGATATTCAACTCGTTGTTATGCAAGGCCGTACGTAACTGACGCAGCAGTTGCGGCATGGCTTTGCGCATCTCAGCCATTTGCCAAGGGTTCGGCATCTGGATCTCCGCATTCAGTTCATCAATCAACTTCGGAGCGTAGTTCTCTATCAACTCTTTCAGACGCAATTCCTCTGTATGGGCAGCTGCAAGACCAACCCATGCGTCTTTGAGTTGGTCAGCCGTAAAAGGGCGGTTGGACTCCTCCTGTGGAGGAGTATTTGTGATTTCTTCCGATCTGCTTGCGCCGTATGGTGATTGTTGATTGGTGATTTCCTCTTTCTTCTTGCCGATACCCAAACTGATGCTCGGCATCTTAGGGATAGAAGGAGCAGGAGCCGCCTGCGGCGGTGTAGACGGCTGCGCCGGAGCCGGTGTAGTAGGTGTAGTCGCCTGTGGCGGTGTAGTCGGCTGCGCCGGTTTAGCAGGCTGTGGTGCAGGTTGAGGTGCTGGTTGTGGTGCAGGTTGAGGTGCTGGTTGTGGTGCAGGTTGAGGTGCTGGTTGTGGTGCAGGTTGAGGTGCTGGGGCCTGTGTAGGGATATTCTGCGGCACACCCAGTTGGCACAGTTTGACGAGCGCCAGTTCGACGGTCAGTCGTTTATTACGGGCGGTGCGATAGTTGATATCGCAGGTGTTGAGGATATCCAGCGCGAGGAACAACCACATCGGACTGCATAACTGCGCTTGCGCCGCATAGCGTTTTTTAATCGCTTCGCTGGTCTCGAGCAGTGCCACCGTCTTCGGATCTTTCGACACGAGTACGTCGCGCAGGTGTTGAGCAAAACCAATCACAAAATGCGAAGCATCGAAACCATGGTTCAGCACATCATTGAAGAGCATCAGCGCCGAAGAGACATCATGTCGCAGCGCATGCTCGACGAGCGTGAAGTAATAGTCCGCATTGAGTACGTTCAGCACTTCTATCGTCCGCTCATAGGTGATGTTCGACCCACAGAAAGCAACCAACTGATCGAAGATCGACAGTGCATCACGCATACCTCCGTCTGCTTTCTGCGCCACCACATTCAGCGCTTCTTCGTCTGCCGTCACTCCTTCGTTCGCCGCCACTTTCTGCAGATAGGCGATGGTATCGGGTACGGTGATACGGTTGAAATCGTACACCTGACAGCGGCTGAGGATGGTCGGCAGCACCTTGTGCTTCTCCGTCGTAGCAAGAATAAAGATGGCATATGAAGGCGGTTCCTCAAGCGTCTTGAGCAAGGCATTGAAGGCGCCGGCCGAAAGCATATGCACCTCGTCTATGATATAGACGGAGTACTTACCGATCTGCGGCGGGATGCGCACTTGATCGATGAGGGAACGGATGTCCTCCACCGAGTTATTCGACGCTGCGTCCAGTTCATGAATGTTAAACGACCGCTGCTCATTGAAGGCCTTGCAACTCTCACATTCGTTGCAGGCATCAAAGCCGTTCTGCGGGTTAAGGCAGTTGATGGTCTTTGCGAAGATACGGGCGCAGGTGGTCTTACCTACTCCTCGCGGACCGCAAAACAGATACGCATGCGCCAGGTGATTCTGACGAATAGCGTTCTGCAGCGTCTGCGTGAGCGCCTGTTGCCCCACTACAGACTCAAAGGTCTGCGGCCTGTATTTCCGCGCCGATACTACATAATTTTCCATATGCTATAGTGTATATATATTTCTCTTTTTCAATGGTCGAGATTTCGAAATCTCGAGATTTCGACAAAATGTGCTGTAATTGTTCAAAACCTTCTATGCCGGTGCCGTTCATCTTCGCCACCGCTTCTTTTTGAGTCCAAAGCCGCGTGAACTCCCTATCCCCTTCGATTTTCGATTTTTGATTTTTGATTTTTGATTGCTCCGCCTCATTCATCGTCCGGGCGATCAGGTCGTCGTCTGCGTGACGGATGGACTCGATGTCTATTCCTATCGGATGCGCATCTATCGCTACGGCGATGGCCTCTTTGCAGTGGCTGATACTGAAATACGGTCCTCCTTCGATAAACGGTTTACCGTGATCGTTGTAGTTCCATTCGACATCTCGATATCTCGACATCTCAACCTGCTCAAAGAGCATAATCCACGACTTGAGGCAGCAGAACTGACCGAAGGTATGCTTGTATCGCAAGGCCTGTTGGCGCCGCTGCTCCGAGACGAGAGGCAGCATGCGTTGCACTTCTGCCTCCGTACATTCGTTCATATGATCAAAGATCAGTACTTCCATTTCACCGTCAGATACACTACGCGCGCTATCAAGTGCGCAAAATACGCGATGTAGAGCGCCTGCGCGCCTGCCCACTGATATGTTGTTAGGTAAAGCAGCACAAAGCCCACAGCGGCCCATATCATCGCATTGCGAATCGGAACACCGGCAGTCGCGCCGACATACACGCCATCCCACATAAAGGCCAAGGCACTGACGATCGGCATGGCGATCAGCCATCCCATATAGCGCGTCGACGCCTCCAGCACCGTCGCATCATCCGTCATTATCCCTATGACCTCTTTTCCAAAGACCGCGTATATCAGCGTGAACACGATACCTACCCCTATACTCCAGTTAAAGAGGGAGTGCACCACTCCTTTAAGTTCTTTCGACTTTCCACTCTCCACTTTCGACTCTCCAAAGGTCTTTCCCACCAGCGCTTCTCCGGCATAGGCAAAACCGTCCACGAAGAAGGAGAAGAACATGAATAACTTCATCAGCACACTGCTCACCGCCAGTTCGGTATCACCATACGTGCCGGCCAGCGACGTGAAGCCCACATACACCACCATGAAACAGAGGGAGCGCACAAACAGGTTCCCGTTCAGGTGCATCATTCGACGGATCTCTGCTCCGCGCATGGCTTTGAGGATCTCCGGCAAGCCGATATGGACGATGTGGTACTTGAAGGCCAAGATCAGCACCGCTAAGGTCAGACCGGCATACTGGGCATAGAAGGTTCCCCACGCTACGCCGGCGATACCCAGCGGCGTATAGACGGCCAGACCGTAACTGGCTGCGATATTGACTACGTTCACCAGTATATCCACCGCCATGGGACTCTTGGTATCCTGCATGCCGATGAACCAACCTTTGAAGGCCATTAGCATGAGGGTGGCCGGTGCGGCCCATATACGGATGAAGAAATACTCGCGCGCAATAGCTTGTCGCTCCTCCGATCCGGGAATGAGCGCCAATACGCCGGTGACAAACAGCCACTGTATCGTCCATACGAACAAAGCGCCCAAGAAAGCGATGGTCACACTCTGCACCAGTATCTTACGACACTCGTCCGATCGACCAGCTCCGTACGCCTGCGCCGTGAGGCCCGACGTGCCGACACGCAAGAATCCGAAGTTCCAATACAGCAAATCAAAGAGCATCGTGCCGATGGCTATACCTCCTATAGCCGCAGCACCACTCAGATGTCCCACTATCGCCGTATCCACTATCCCGACCAGCGGAATGGTGATATTCGCCAGGATACTGGGAATAGCAAGACGCAGTATGTCTTTATTGATCTCTCTCAACGCGTTATTCTAAATGAAGAGAAGGATCATCAGTTGTCCGGTCAGCACCCGCAGGAACATCGTCAGCGGATAGACGGTCGAATATGCCACGGCCGCACGGTCGTTATTGGCACTCTGACTCGTTGCATAGGCCAGCGCAGGCGGGTCGGTGGTTGAACCGGCTATCAGTCCCATCAGCGTGAAATAGTCGAGGCGCATCCATCGACGGCCGACGAAACCGATGAGTAACAGCGGCAGCATCGTGATGATCACACCGTAGCCGATCCATACATAGCCGCCGTCCATCAGCACATCGATGAACGACTCTCCGGCACCGAAACCGACGGCCGCAAGGAACAGCGCAATACCGATCTCTCGGATCATCAGGTTTGCCGACGAAGTGGTGTAAGTTACCAAGTGATATTTCGGACCGAAGGCACCGATGAGGATCGCGATGATGAGTGAACCACCGGCGATACCTAATTTAAAACCTTGCGACAGACCCGGTATAGCGATCGGGAGTGAACCTAAGGTCACACCCAGCACGATTCCGAGGAACAGAGAGGCCAGATTCGGAGTATCCAGTTTCTTGGTGGAGTTACCGAACTTAGACGCCATCTTCTCTACCACCTCCTGGTCGCCGACCACTGTCAGACGGTCACCTATCTGCAGACGCAGTTCCGGCGTCGCCAGCAGTTCGATACCGGCACGACGGATACGGGTGATGGTGATCTGGTACGCTTCCCGGATCTTGAGGTCCATGATACGCTTACCGTTTAACTTCGAGTTGGTCACAACGATGTGGCGGTTCACCAGGTGCACGTTCTTCTCTTTCTCTTCCCACTTCACCTCGGTGCGTTCGCCTAACAGCAAGGCCGTGCGTTGGTTCTTCACATCGCCCACAAAACGCACCTTGTCGCCCACGTGCAGCACAGTCTCAGCATCCGGCATCATCTCTTCGCCTTTGGAGTTGATACGCCGCGAAACAATCATATCTACGTGCGTCAGATCTTTCAACTCTTTCACACGCAGACCATCCACCTGCGGATTCGTCAGTTTCATGTCGAAATGCTCGATCTGCAGCTCTTCGCCCCGTTCGGCTTTCACCTGCTCTTCTTCCTTGTCTAACTTAATACGGAAGAACCACCGGATCAGCAGTATCGACACGATGATACCTACCACACCTAAGGGGTACGCCATCGCGTAGCCGCTGGCTAAGATACTGGCGTCAGCACCGGTCTCGGCGAACGCTTCTTGCGCCGCACCCAGACCCGGCGTGTTGGTCACAGCACCAAACAGCACACCGGTCATCACAGCGATACTCTCGCCGCTAACCAGGTGAATGGCAAAAGCGGTCACACAACCCAGCAGCACGATGCTCAGGGCTAACATATTCAGACTCAATCCTCCCTTGCGGAAAGATGAGAAGAAAGACGGACCGACCTGCAGACCGATCGAATAGACGAAGAGGATCAGACCGAGGTCCTTGGCGAAGGCCAACACCAGCGGATTAATCCGCATGCCGAAATGACTGCAAGCAATCGCGCAGAAGAGGATCCACGTGATACCAAGGGTGATACCCTTGACCTTCAGCGTGTGCTCTAAAAATATACCGACAGCAATAGCAAGGGATAGCACACAGATAGAGTGCGCTATTCCCTCGCCAACAAATAAATTACTAAACCAGTCCACTATGACTTATTACAATTGTGTGCCCAGCACATTATACTCTTTGCCATCGCGCACGATGATCAACTGACCCTCGCGTACGATCTTCTGCGTCTTCACAGCCTCAGCAGCCGTGTTGTCAATAGCCTCTTTCGGGTTACGCGGACAAACAGCCGGACCGAAACCACCGCGAGCGTTCGCTTTACGCAGCAGGTCTTCTTCGCCCCAGAGCGACCAGTCAGTGCCAAGCCAAGCACCAATTGTTACCTCGTAATAACCGCTCGGATTTTCAATCAGATAGATGCCGTCCGGATCGATATTATTCAGATCCACTTTCGCTTGTGTAGCATCAGCGACTGCCGTTGCACCCCACTCACCGAGGGTATTGGCTATCGTGCGAACATTCACTTGATCTTCCGTAAGAACAGTCTCCTTGTCTTGGGTCGCATTATTGTTCTTCGTGTCAATAAAAGTAACCACATTGTATTCCGGCGTGAGCACCGTACCGTCAGCCAGGTGGGTGTTATACTCACCGAAGATAGGCCATGCATCTTTGTTCATCAACTCTTTTGTCCAGCGTTGGATCTTGCCGTTGTCGGTGAACACGAACTCACCGGCACTATAGTCCACGAGCGTATTGATGAATGTTACCATCGGGGTGTTGTTCCATGCACGGCCGAAGGAAACAACCGGACACTCACTCTTGATTGTACAGCCCTCGAACGCATATCCGAAATCCGAGGCATCCGCATTGCTGGCCGTAATACAGTCGCTGCCGCCACCGTCTTTCTTACGTTTCTCGCAGTAGAGCAGGTTGTTCTTGAAATATACATTACCGTCACCGCATATATAATCCACTGTTCCGTGGATCTCGCAGTCCTCGAAATACTTCACAGCACCTAATTTGTTGCTGTAATAGGTATCCTGGTACGAGAGCAGACGTACGTTCTTGCAAACCGTCTTTGTTCCGCGATCCCAGAGACATACGGCACGACCGTTGTCAGCTTTGTAGTAGTCGAGTGCGTTCTGGATCGTGAGGTCTTGCAAGTACGTTCCGCTGACGCCATCGTTGATCTTGATGGTGGCAGTCTTGTCGATACTCTCTGTCGCAACGTTCGGCGCATTCTTGATGATCACACCTTCCATCGACTCACCGATCAAAGAGATGTTATTCTTATTGATCGTCGTCAGTACTGTTTCACCCATGTCATAGGTGCCGTTCGGCAGGAAGATCTTCGCTCCTTCCGGTGCCTGTACCAGCGCCAGGATGAGCGAAGCCGCATCGCCGGCCGGAAGGATATAATAACCCGTATTCTCATCCGGCTCTAAGAAGTACGCTACGTTATAAACAACTACCTTATGGATATATTGCTTTGCATCCCAGTAGATGTTCACCCATCCCGGACCTTCACTATATTGTGCTACGAGCTCTGTGCCGTCCGGCGTCTCGTTCTTAACCACCTGCTGAGTAGCAAGGACATGACCGGTATTGTTGGAAGTAATCTGTACCGTTCCGCTCTCCGAATACTTGCAGAGCGTTACAACGACCACCGAAGTACCCGGCGAATAGATATTAATCATACCATTTGCATCGAAATACCAGCCGTGCGTACCATCGTGCCATGCACCATTGGACACTTGCAGTAACTCGTGATCTTCCGGATAGAAAGTCTGGTCCGCGAAGTTATAGGTAAACACGCTTCCTTCCGTAGCTACCTCAATCGGCGTCACCTTCGCCTTGATGATGGTGTTGCCCGTGATCGCATCGCCGAGTTGCGCTTTCTTTCCATTTCCGTAGAACCATCCGCGGAAAGCCATTCCTTCTGCAATAGCCGGCAGTGCACTTACGTCCGGCAGGGTGTCCAAGGTAGCACCTTCGATCGTCTCTACTTTACCTAACTCTTTACCGTTCTGGTCCTTGAAGATGATCTCGCACGGAGTGATCTCTGCTGCCTCAGCAAAGAAATACGGGATATAGGCGTTGCCCGGAATCTCGAAGGTCAACACACCTGCGTCACCCATATAGATATAAGGAACATCCTCTTCATATACGCCTGTCGTCTTGCCGCATGCAGCAATCGCATTGCTAACGGTAGCGTATACCTCGCCGTCTTTCTTCACGGTTATATCCGAACTGCTGTATTGGCATCCGCCGATCGTGAACTTAATAGTACCATCTACCGGCACAGTGATCGAACCGCCGTAGATACCATGCTGACCTCCGTTGTACGTCGTACCTGCTACCACCACACCTTCCGGCAGTTCACCGGTCGTCGGCAGC
Organism: Paludibacteraceae bacterium; assembly: GCA_017541805.1. Lineage (GTDB taxonomy): Bacteria > Bacteroidota > Bacteroidia > Bacteroidales > Paludibacteraceae > Colicola. The sequence goes on along the minus strand of JAFXYK010000013.1, from coordinate 14,952 downwards.
AATACCGTGTACGGATCATCACGGAACTCGATCTTAAAGTCCACAAACGTGCGCTCTACATTCTCCTTGAACTCGATTCTGCTCAGCACACCTTCAGCACCGGTCTTACGCTCGATATACACACCTTTTACCTCAGCCGGCAGGTCGATCGTAGTAGAAGCGCCGAACTCGATATCGTCTGTATCGATGATCTTTGTGCCCTTCACAGGGTTCTCACCTTTTGCTTTCGTTCCGTTATAAACCGAAACAGCATACGCCGTCTGTGCCTTACGGTTCGCGAAGGTCAGTTTCAGTTTACCGGCTACTTCCGCTTTCTCGAAATACGCCCAGCCGCTGCTGTTCAACTTGACGCCGTTCAGAGCATTGTTGGTACTCGGGGCATCGTTTACGTAACCTAAATAATACAGACCATTGTCCTCGCCTGAAGTCGGGATCTGCGTTTGTGTGTAATCCCACAACAGGTCATTCGGTCCTGCTACCATGGAGAGGCTCACCAGAGCCGCTGCCATCAAAGAGAAGATCTTTTTCATTGTTTATAAATTTGGTTAATTAATAGAAAATCCTTTCACCTTTCACTTTCACCTTTCACCTCTTCCGCCCAAGGTCCTAATACATACTCCATTGTATATATTTTCGCCTCTTTGGCGGTTAAGATAGTGTTCATCGGTCGCTCCTGTCCGCGGAAATGGAACACCACCTCGTGTTTCTTCGGACTGATCACCTTGCCCTTCACATCCATCGTCTTGTATTCGCCGAAACAAACAGGCATCACCCGCATGCCCGGCAGCGTCCATCGCTGGTTGTTCTTTCCGTCCGTCAGACTAAAATCACCGGCACTGAAATCGATCGTCGTGCGCAGGAACACGCACTTCGGGTAGTTGTTCCAACTGCGTCCCAGACTCACGATCGGGCACTCACTCTTGATCGTGCACGATTCGAACACATAGCCTTTGTCCGTCTCAGCGGCATTGCTGGCGGTGATATAGTCCGCACCCGCACTACCCTGCCCGCGGCGCTCGCAGTACAGCAGGCAGCGGTTGAAATACACATTGCCGTCACCGCAGATGAAATCCACCGTGCCGTGGATCTCGCAGTCCTCGAAATACTTCAGTCCGCCCTCTTTATTGCTGTAATAGGTATCCTGATGACTCAGCAGGCGCACATGCTTGCATATCGTCTTCGTGCCTTGGTCCCATAGACACACGGCGCGACCGTTGTTGTTGGCATAATAGTCCAGCGCGTTCTCGATCGTCAGGTTCTGCAGCACCGTGCCTTCCACATCATCGGCGATGCGGAGCGTAGCGGTCTTACTGATCGACTCCAAACGGTAATCGGGTTTATTGCGGATGATAGTGCCTTCCATCGACTCACCTATGATGCGTATGCCGTCGGCTTCAATCGCCGTCAGCGTCAAAGCGCCGAGGTCATAGATGCCATTCGGCAGATAGATCGTTTTATGTCCGGTCTGATTCGCGTCCGCCAGCGCGCGTAAGAAAAAACGGGCGTTCTCACTCAAGGTGTCGATATTCACTTCCTGCACATACGCCTCCTCTTCCCCTTTGTCCGCATCGCACGGCACCGGCACATAGGTCTCGCCCTCCACGAACTCAATCCGCTGCAGCACCGCCTCCATATTCAGCAAGCGCGTGATGAAGATATTATTCTGCTCCGCCGTCAATGGGATACACTGCGTGCCTAACTTACGAATCTCGCAAGTCACACCGATGCGCGTCTCTTCTTTCGCCGTATCTCCACTCCATGTGTGCACCTGCAGCGAAGCGCGGTTGAGACCGCTACGGGGGCCAAAGGTCAACTTCAACACACCGGCCACCGGTGCTTTCTTAAAACAACACCAACCCGAACTGTTCAGTTTGATGCCTTTCAGCCCGTTCTTCACACCCGGCGCATCGTTCACGAAGCCACCATAATACAACCCGCGGTCGGGATTTCCCTCCGGCGGCGCATCCGTATAATCCCATAGCAAGTCGTGCTCACCCGCCATCATCGATATGCTCAACAGAGCTACTGCCATGCAAGAGAAAAATCGTTTCATCGCAAAGATTTTTTTGTTGTAAACAAAATTCGGTGCAAAGATAATGAAAAATTTGCATATGTGCAAGAATTTTTGTAATTTTGCAGCCGTTTTTCGAAAAAAAAGATGACTGTCGCATTTACCACCTTAGGATGCAAACTGAATTTTGCGGAGAGCAGTGCCTTGGCTAAAGCGCTGCTGGAACGCGGTCATACGCGGGCCAAACAGGGAGAAGAAGCAGATATATGCATCATCAACACCTGCTCCGTGACGGATGCTGCCGATCATAAAGATCGGCAGATCATTCATCGCATCCGGCGACAGAACCCGAAGGCCATCCTCATCGTCACCGGCTGCTATGCGCAACTCAAACCCACCGAGATAAGTGCGATCGAAGGGGTGGATTACGTCCTCGGGCAGGATGAGAAATTCCATCTCGAACAATTTATAGAGCAACTCGAAAATCAACAATCAAAAATTCTCCTCTCTCCTATCCGCGAGGTCGATGATTTTCACGGGGCGTACAGCAAGGATGACCGCACGCGCTGCTTCATCAAAGTGCAGGACGGATGCAATTATTTCTGCTCGTATTGCACCATTCCTTTGGCGCGCGGCAAGAGTCGAAACCCCTCCATCGCATCGCTCGCAGAGCAAGCGCAAGAGGCACTGAACGGTGGGGCGAAGGAACTGATTCTCAGTGGCGTCAACATCGGTGATTTCGGTCGTTCGACGAACGAACATTTTATTGACCTGCTGCGGGCTTTCGACCAATTGGACGGAGACTATCGTATCCGAATATCGAGTTGTGAACCGAACCTGCTCTCCGACGAGATCATCGATTTTGTGGCGAACAGCCGTCATTTTGCACCGCATTTTCATATTCCTCTCCAGTCCGGCAGCAACACGGTGCTGAAGATAATGGGTCGACGCTATACACGCGAACTGTTTGCGGAGCGTGTAGCCCATATCAAGTCGGTCATGCCACAGGCTTTCATAGGCGTCGATTGTATGGTAGGCGTACGCGGAGAAACGACGGAGTGCTGGGAGGACTATGTTCAATTTGTCGAGTCCCTACCGGTGAGCCAACTGCATGTGTTCACCTACTCCGAACGGGCCAACACACGGATGCTGGAAATGGACCTCGAAGTCATCCCGCAAAAAGAGCGGGAACGCCGCAGCAAGCAGTTACACGAGATATCCGCACGCAAGACAGCCACCTTCTATAAAGAACACGAAGGCGATGAGGCCCTCGTGCTATGGGAGTCCGCTAAGAAAGACGGACAAATGTTCGGTTTTACCGAGAACTATATCAAGGTATCCTGCCCGTATGACAAGGCTAAAGTGAACACGTTTGAGCGCATAACAGTGCCGCGTCCGTGTTAGGCAGACACTCCAACTTATACACCGGTTTTAACTCCAGCAGTTGTGCGATCGATTCGTACAACTTATCCATCATCACCGGCAGCACTTTCAGTCCGCTGACGGAGGCTAAGATATACGGATAGGCTTGCGTCATTCGCAGCAGCACGATCTTGTTCTCCGGCGCTTGCGCTAACTGCACCAAGGCCTGCACCGGCGCACTGGCATTCTTGTAACACGGGGTCTTGCCGCTCCAGGGAGAACCGTACACGCGCACGCTGTTATCCTCCAACACACGCACCACCGGGTTGTCATCGTTCAGCAGTTCGGCAGTCTCGAACGCCTTCATCCACTGCTGTGAATGGGTACTCTTGCCGGTGCCGGAGTGGCCCAAGAACATATACGCTTTGCCGTCCTTCATCGTCACCGACGAATGGAAGAGTAAGGTCTTCTTATCCGCCGTAGCAAAGGCATAGACGAGCATCGCAGCATTGTCGATCGCGAACCGTTCACAACCTTCCATCAGGTACACCTGCACCTCACGCCAGTCTTCGCTGCACACGATCGCACTCACGATCTCACCTTCTTTAGATGCCGACACACGGAACATCCAAGCGCCGTTGCGGCGGTACATCTCAATCCGCGGCAGGTCGTCATCCGACTGATCCGTATAGATATGCTCCCACCCTTCCGTCGCCGGAATAGCTTCGTCCTTCACATGTAATGTGAACAAGTCTGACTCTCGACTCTCCACTCTCCACTCTCCACTTTCAAAAGGAACGTAGTTCGGCAACCATGCGAACAGGTCCTCCGCTGCATCGATGGCGAACACGAAGTCCGCCACTTGATAATATCTGTTTATTGTTTTCATTCGAATGTATATACTTTTCGTCGGCATAGGCTTAAGAACGGACAATAGGAGGCGCATTCCTTGGGCTCACACGGTGGGAAGACGGTCGTCGTCAGCACCTCCCGCACTTTCTCTTTGTACGCTTTCATGAATGCTTCCCGGATCGTCCTGTAGTCCGTCACTTCCTGCTCGTCCACCGTCAAGCGTGTCTGCAGGTTCGTCATCTGCCGGCTGCAGAAGAACAGGTTCGGTTCGATCACCTGCTGGCCGTGTTCGTACTCCGACGCCGCATGGCTGTAGAGTAAAGTCTGACGGATATATCGCGCATCCTTGCTATCCATCCACTCGTCCTGCGTCGTGTTCAGTAAATCCTCCTTGTACGAACCCGTTTTATAATCGACGATCCGCAGCACTTGCGCACCTTCGGGTCCTATCTTATCCATGCGGTCAATACGTCCGCCGGTGCGGATGACACCTACTCCGTCGATCTCGATATCGCATTTGCGGTCCTGCTCCAGCAGGTAGATCTGCAGGCCGCGCTTCGCATCCTCGCTATCATGCGCCAGCAGATGCTTCACATACGCAATGATCACGGGGTTCTCCATCGAATGTTGCGCAGGGATATAATGGTTCGTCTCGCCCTTATGTTGCTCTTCCCATTCGGCATTCATGATGTCGTATGCGGTCATCAAAGCCTGTTGCAGCAAAGCTTCATCCGCCATCATCTGCTGCAGCTTCTCCGACTTCAACACACCGTCTCCTTGCTCGAATTGCAGGTAGTCGCGGTAGAGGTATAACATCGCGCTATGGACGAACGAACCCAACGTCGCCGGATCGAACTGCAGTTCCTGTTCTTCGGGTTCCGGCCAATGCTGGATATAGCGCAAGCAGAACTGCCGCGGGCAGGAGATATAGGTGTTTAATGCACTCGGACTGAGACTGTAGCGACTGCCATCTTCACGGCGCAGCACACCCTTCTCATCCTGGTGCAGCAGCGACAGTAGTGACACGCCGTCCGTCGCCAAGCGTGCATCGTCGATCTGCTCCAGCACACTCGGTTCATCCAACCGTTTTTTCTCTACCGTGAACTCCTTCGGGTTGACGATCATCTGCATGATGAACCGCGACATACCCTTGCTGTTCTCTGCCCCGTCCACGGTGGTGAACAGCAGCGTCGAATGACCGGCGCGACTCAACAGACGGAAGAAGTTATACGCATAGACGGTCGCCCGTTCGTCCGAAGTCTGCATCGAGTACGCTTTGCGTAAGTAATAAGGGATGAAACTGCTGTCCGCCTGTTTCTGCGGCAGCACCCCTTCCTCTACGTTCAACAGCAACAGCTTATCGAAATCCAACAGACGTGTCTCCAGCACACCCATCACCTGTATGTCCGTCACCGGTTCACCGTGGAAAGGCATCGTCACGCTCTCCATCGTGCGGCGCATCAGCAAGCGCAGTAACTTCAGCGTGAACGGCACGTCGTCCAAACCCTCTGCGATCAGTTTGCGCATCTGGTTCGCTATCTTCCGCACCTGATATTCCGACTCCATGATCAGCAGTTCCTGCCAACTCATCGTCTCTCCACCCTCCTCTCTCACCTCTTGACTCTCGACTATTGATGTTAGCAGCTCGTCTATGATCTGCGGCGCTACGATATCTTCCGCGTCTCCTCTTTGCCGGTCGTATAACCATCCCAGCACTTGCGCGTAGATATGGGTGTTGCGCAGCGGAAAACCCTTGGTGATGTTCACCGGTGCCGGTGTCTCTTCGCCTGCCGGTGTGATCGCCGGAAGCGTGTAAATGACCGACTCCAACATCGTCTCGTCGCAGATCACCACGCCCACTTTCTGTCCCTTCTCCGTGTAGTTCTCCGTCAACCAGCGGTGAACATACTGCGCCTGCGCTTCCCGCGACGTACATGCCATCACCGTCACCGGTTTGGGCCCGTTAATTCTCGACTCTCCACTCTCGACTCTTGACTCTCCCAATATCGCACTATTCCGCACGGCGAACTCAAACGCTTTCGTGTTGGTCTCGAAGTTCGGTACGTAGTCCCAGAAGAACAGGGCTTGTCCGGCTTCTTTGAACAGTTGCATCAGTTCGCGCTCTACGGGTAACAGGTAGTTGAATCCGACGAACACGAACTGCCGTCCGCGTATCTGCGCCTGAACCGACTCGTCGTTCCAGTGTTCGATCACTGCCCGCTGTCTCAAACCGCTGTAACCCTTGCGTTCGGCCGTCATCTCTGCCCGCAGGGCCGTGTATATCGCATAGAGGTTGCGCCATAGCGTCTTATATTGCTCGCGGATGGACTCTTTGTCTTCGTTCTCCAAGGCGGTGCCGGCCACTAAAGTCCGCAGACGCGCCACGACCTCTTCGTCCAGATCCAACTGACTCAACTCATGTGCCGCTACGGTGTTATCGAAGAAATTAGCCACCTGTTCCTCCGGCATCGACGCATCCACGTTCGTGAAGTCGGCAAGCATCTGCCGTCCGAAACCATAGAACATATCCAGCGGCATCAACTCTTGACTCTCGGCTCTCGACTCTCGACTATATATCCGATATAATCGGATGATTGTCAGCAGTTCGTCCTCTTCGTACAGCGGACTCAACTCATTCTGCAGCTGCTGCAATGTGCGTACGGTCGGTGCCCATATCGCCTGTTCACCGCGTTCTTTCTGCAACTGCAGCAACTCGTTCTTCAGCACCAACCCGGCACGGTGAGAGGGTAAGACCAAGGTTGTCTTACTCAGATCCTGCCATGCGATCTTCTCCACGATCGCTTCAGCTGTCTGTCTCAAAAAACTCTTCATCCTTTCACCTTTTACCTTTCACTTCCACCAGTCTTTTCTCCCGCGCGAACCATAGATAGCCGCGTACGGGCGAGTAGCCGATTCGCCGCAGCGCCTCTTGATAGTCCCGCACCTGCGTCAAGTACTTGTCTTCCCAGTGACCGAACTTATAATCCAGCACGATCGCTTCTTTCGTCTGCGGATTGATCATCACGCGGTCGGGTCGTATCTCTCGTTCATCGAGGTATATCGCCTCTTCCAGACGCAACTCCCAAGGTGCCGTGAACCAGTCCTTCATCTGCGCATTTCCTTGCCATGCGGCCGAGATTAGGTTCCGCAACCGTTCCCGCTGTTCCTTATCTTGGATCTCACCTTTGCTCTCAAACACATCCAGCACGTCGTCCAGTTCATCCGCTTTGCGGATGTGGGCGAAGATATCATGGCACAGCGTTCCTTCATCCATGCGGGCTACACGACGATACGCCTCTTCGCCGTACTCAGTGTACATCGCGCCTTCTTGCGACTGCACGAACCGCACCTGATCGCTGCTCGACCATAACTCCGCCTCCGTCTTCTCCGTCCCCTCAAACGAGAACGGTTTTCCACTATCGACTCTTGACTCTCCACTCTCAACTCTCACCTTCTGAGCGCCGATTTCAAAATCGGGCGCGCCGACATAATCAATGATCGCGTATCCCACATGCCCTTTGCTTTTGCTGCCGGGGGTGTAGTCGGTGTAGATAAACAGGTTATCTTCCGCGCGCGTCAGCGCCACATACAGCATGTTCAGACTGTCGATATAGGCATTGAAATGTTCCTCTTCGTACGCCGCAGCATACGGCGTATAAAGCATCGTCTCTTTGTTGTAGATCGGGATAAAATCCTCCCCTTCGTGCAACTCCTCCGCGATCGGACACCATATCTTCTGCGAACTCTTACTGTCGTCTTTCTTCCAGTTACAGAAGGGCACGAACAGCGTCTGCGCCTGCAGGCCCTTGCTCTTATGAATGGTCATGATCTGTATCGCACCGAGCGACGATACCGGGATCGATTTCTCGCTCAGCGTCTCGTTCCAGTACTCGAGGAACGCACCTATATTACTTCCGTTCGCCTGCACGTACTCACGCGTGCGGTCCAGCAGACAGTTCACGTACGCAGTCTCGCGACCGCAGTAGGCGCCGTGCTCGTCCGTCAACAGCAACTTCACGATCTCACTCACCGCCTCGTACAGCGGCGTATTCGCTTGCACGCGTTCGCATAACTGAATCACCAGTTCCGGCCGCTGCGTCTGAATCTCTATATGGCGCGCAGCTAACTCATCGCGTTGGGCAACCACCCGCAGACCCGAGATCACCAGCTGCACCGCCTCCGAACTCTCCAACAGGAAACTCTGCGCCGACACCATCGATGCGGCACTCAGATGCGGATAGACTTCCGGATCCAAAGCGGCATGTGCTTCCGTGATAGGTGCGGCTTGCGCACCCTTGCGAATCAGAATCATCATGTCCGAAGGTGCTGCACCGGCGGCCATTAACTCCTCCAAGCGGTCGAACATATCCGATATGATCGCAGCCTCCGTGTCTATTTTCGCACCGGACTCATCCTTCGTCGCTACGGCTTTGAACCGCACATAGCCGCCTTTTTTCTTCTTCCCCTGGTAGTACTCCTCGATGTCCTCCGGCGTATATCCCTCATCGTATATCTGCTGCGTCAATCCTATCGACTCTCCACTCTCGACTCTCGACTCTTGGCTCTTTAACTCGTTAAACAAGCCAAGGTTAAACTTCACCACCTCTTCGCTGCTTCGGAAATTCTTCTTCAGCGACGTGAACCGCCCGTTCAATCTTTCCTTCGTTAATTCGTTAACTCCTTCATTCGTTAACTCATTCATGATATGCCAGTCTCCGTTGCGCCAACGGTAGATCGACTGTTTGATATCGCCTACGACCAGCAGCGTGTTGCCTTCGCCCGCCAGCACATCCATCAGCAGTTGACGAATCACCTGCCATTGTAACTGACTCGTGTCCTGGAACTCATCCATCAGCACGTGTTTATATCGGATGCCGGCTTTCTCCAGGATGAAATCCGCATCGCCGCTCTTCAGGGCCTCACTCAGCACACTGGCCGTGCGGCTGAGCAGCGAACTGTTTGCTTCGTATAACTGGCGGTTGATGATGGTCTGCAGCGCACTCATGAACTGCATCTCGTGGCTCAACTCAACCGTCATCTGCACGGTGTAATAGGCGTTTCGGCATGCACGGCTGGTTTCCGTCAACTGCGCAGCGAGCTGCGCGATGGCTGCCGGCACCTTGCCCCACGAACCCGAAGCGGCATTCTTGTATGCGCTGTCCGAAAGGCCGCGGTACAAGTACGTCTTATCCGTCTTCTCCGGCCGCTCCAGACTGTCATGTGTGTTCTTGATCAGCGCCAGCAGATCTTTCATCGGCTTCTTGCCGTACGATTCGTCGATCGGTTGTTGCTCCAACTCGGCTAACAGACTCCGCACTTTCGTTCTGTCTTCGTTCTTCTCCCATTGCGCTAAGATACGCTCGCGACGCGCCGCCACACGCTCGGCATCGAAAAGGATGAGACCGGCGCTGTCTAACTGCTGCACCGACTCGTTGTACATCTCCTCCGCGAAGGCACACAGGTCCTTGCGGATGTTCCAATTCCCTTCCTCCTCCAGCCGCGCACCGACGAAATCCTCGATGATCGCTTTGTATGCCGGTTCGGACGGGTCGTCTAACATCTCATCCACCGCACGGCGTATCACCTGCTTCACATCCAACTCCGTGCTCGCGCCTACCTGTTGCCGCAGCAGACTCGTCAACCCGCTCAGCAGCGTCTGCAGGAACGAGTCGATGGTCTGTATCTGTACGTTGTCGTAATCGGCTAACATCGTCCGGAAGCACTCCCCTGCCCTCGTCCGCAACTCCGCGTCAGAAGGCTGACGATGCCCCACCATGAACCGCTTGGCGTAATCCAGGAAAGCCTGTTCCTCGCCGCGCGCGATGGCGTACAGATAGGTCAGGATACGCTCACTCATCTCGGCCGTCGCTTTGTTGGTGAACGTGATAGCGAGTATCGAGCGATAGTCTTCGCCCGACAGCAACAGACCGATATAATACGCCGCCAGCGTGTACGTCTTTCCCGTACCCGCGGATGCTTTACATACCGTCACCGGCCGTGCTATGTCTATCAATCGTTCTTCGCTCATCGGATGAAATGCATAGGTTGAGGTGTCTCGCGCTCAGGCAGCGGTTCCTGTCGTAACCCGCGCAGCATACGCGCCATGTTCTGCCCCAGTGCCCGCATGGTCTGCATACCTTCGGTATCCATCGCCGCCTGTCCTTCTTCGCGACCGTAGGCGATGTTCCAGTACTGCGAGGTGACGATCGGCATATGCATGATCTGCATCGGCATCAGCAATGTCTGCAGCGCAGCTGTGGCTCCGCCGCGACGACATACCGTCACGGCCGCAGCAGGCTTATTGCGGAAGGCCTCACCGCGGCTGAAGAACAGACGCTGCATCAGACTCATCAGCGAACCGTTCGGCTGACCGTAATAGACAGGACTGCCGAACACGATCGCATCCGCTTCGGCACATTTCTCCGCGATGGCGTTGCATACATCGTCGTTGAAGACACAACCCGTGTGACCGTCCGGATACGGTTGGCCGGAACGGCACGACGCACAGGCGATACATCCGCGCACCGCACGGTTGCCTATCCATACCACCTCAGCGGCGATCTGCTCTTTCTCCAAACTCCGCGCGATCTCGTTCAGCGCGATACTCGTGTTGCCGTCCTTCCGCGGACTGCCATTAATCAGAATAACTTTCATATAAGTGAAAAACCTTTGCGGCTGCAAATTTACTATAAAAATTGCATATATGCAAGTTTTTGCTCAATTTTTTTGTTTATCTCAAAAAAAAGCAGTACCTTTGCACGCAGAAAACGATAAATACGCATACAACCATGAGAAAACTATTCATGATTTTAGCAGCGGTACTGATGGCCGCGATGGTAAACGCAGGTACGCCGGAAGTATATATCCCTGCGGAAGAACTGCCACACCTATTGTCTATCATGCCGCCTCCCCCTGCTTTCAACAGCCCCGAGTTCGCCTCCGACGAGGTGCGCTATAACTGGGGCAAGGAGCAACGTCAAGACTCGGCGCGACTGGCTATGGCTATCGCGGATGCAGAGTGGAATGACTTGGAAATCGTGCTTAGCCGCTGGCAAGAGGCGTTCGGCATGCCTATCTCCGAAGCGACCACACCGCATATTTATGCCCTGCTGGTTAATAGTATCACTACCGTTGACCCAATGCGTATCGAGCCGAAGGCTTTCTACCAGCGCCAACGGCCGTTTGAGCGTTATGACGATACGATGCCTTCGCATGAGGAGTCGTTCCTACGCGGAGAAGGCAGTTATCCGAGCGGACATAGCTTACGGGGATGGCTTATTGGTCTGGTATTAGCCCAAGTAGCTCCAGAGCGCGCAGAGGCGATCCTGGCACGCAGTTGGGATTACTGCAACAGCCGTGTCATCGTTGGCGCACACTGGCAGAGCGATGTCGATAACTCACGTACTGCCGCCAGCGTGGGTTTCTGTGCGCTACAGAGAAGTGAGCGTTTCCGCAACCAAGTGCTCAAAGCCCAGCGCGAATATCAATCCCTCCGCGCAAAGTAACGCAGACTCATGAAAATAACGGATTGGATATATATCCAATGGCGGGCGTTCAGGGCATGGCAGCAACAGCCGCAAGCGCATTACCGCTTGGATGAGACAGAGCATGTCTGCAATAACTGCGGGCACACGTTTGTCGGCAATTATTGTCCGGTCTGTTCTCAGGCGGCTCGGCATGGCCGTATCGGATGGCGTTCCCTTTGGGAAGGAATAGGTCAGTTATGGGGTATCGAATCGCGATCTGCCATCTATACCTTATGGCAACTGCTCTGGCGACCCGGCTATCTGGTGCGAGACTATGTCAGCGGCAAGAGACAGGTCAGTTATCCGCCGGTTAAACTGCTCTTTATCTTAGCGGCGATTGTGGCTGTGGTAATGTTCTTCTTTCCCACGCCGGTCAAAGATTCTACGGACACAGGGTACATATATCTTGACATGGCCTTGACTTGGCTGGAGAATCATGAGAATATCAACGCCCTGCTCTCCGGATGTATCTTTATTCTTCCCACATGGTGGTTGTTCCGCAACGCGCCGCGCTATCCGCACCACACGATTCCCGAAGGATTCTTCCTGCAGGTGTACATAGCAATTTTGTCGTTTATCATCTCGTCTGTCTTCGCTGAACATAGGCTCACACTGCTCGTACTGACGTTCCTTTACACTTTCGCTACCTACAAGCAGTTTTTCGGCTACGGTTATTGGGGTACGTTCTGGCGATTGATGATATGCGCTACGTTGAGTATCATCATCTTGGTGATGCTTATCATAACGGGCATCGTACTAAGCAAAATCTAATAAAACGAACATCGATATATGAGAAAATTATTCCTCTTCCTCTGCGTGCTCTGCGCTTGCGCAACACAGGCCGCAACGGTCTACACGCGTATCAACAACAAACCCGCTGAAGGCTGGTCGGGCACCTACCTCATCGTCTACGAGAAATCGGCTACCGAGGCCTATGTATGGGATGCCACAGATGCGTCGAATAACTTCGTTAGCGTAGTTGTCAACAATGGTAAGATCACGTCCGAAGCCCTCGCCGACTATCATGTCACGGTCAGCGAAGAGAGTTCTAACCGCTATTACCTCCGTGTGGCAGACGGTTTTATCGGCTGTGAGGCCAAGAAGAACGGCCTGACCTTCTCTTCCGGCGGTAAGGAATGTTCCCTCAAGGCCAACGGCGGTTATACCATGCTCGAGACCAATACCAACACCTGCCGTTTCCTCTGCTACGAGTCGGGCAGTAACTTCCGTTTCCGCTTCTATTACGACGCGGAGAAGCAATGGGCGGACAACAAGAAGCATAACATCTATTTCTATGTCCTCGGCGAGGTGGAACAGGAAGATCCGCAGAACCAACTCGACCTCAACTACGCCCACGTGGAGATGTACGCATGCGAGAGTAAGTTCCCCACCCAGAGCAATCCCTATGACCAGTATTTCATGACCTTCATGTTCCTCGCGCAGGAGGAAGACGACGAGGCTGTGCCGCAGATCGGATTGGAGATCCTCGCGCCTACGCAATACTCCATCGCAGGTACGTATAAGTCCGATTACACGCCGGGACAGAAGTATTTCCTCAACTGCCAAGCGGGCTCCAAACACTCCTATTTCATCTTCCCCAGCAAGGCGGAACAGGGCTGGTCGCAAGCCTCTATCAAACTCGCGCAGATGGATGTCACCAAGGTCGGGCCTTCCGCACTCCCTAATGCCTACAAGTACCATATCCACCTGGTCTTCACCGACTCTAACCAGAAGATCTGGACGCTCGATAAGGACATGGATGTCTATGCGATGTGGATCGATTGTGATCGCTCAGGCGAACAGGACACCAACATGGATCCTGTGCCTTTTGCCCTTGAGTCTGGTAACCATACCACCCAAACCGAAGGCTCACAAGCCATCGAAAATCAAAAATCAGAAATCATAAATCATAAATTCCTGAAGGATGGCCAACTCTTCATCGAGAAGAACGGCCACACCTACACCCTCACCGGCTCGGAAATAATCGTGCCATAATGGCTAAGAAGTGAAATAAAGAAATAAACAATACCAAGATAGCATGAACAAGTTTTTTACATTGGTATGCATGGTAGCGATGACTATTGGTGCGTACGCACAGCAAAATGTGCCGGATGGCCTCAAGACGGCTATTGAACACTTACGCTATGAATGTCTCAATGACGCCGACCCGGCATTTGAGTGCGGTGGAGTTAAGATTGAAGGTCAAGACATCGTCTTGTTTGGATACGCGGACGAGAGCGAGTTTGAGGGGTATACTGTAAAAGAAGTATTCGAGCTGTCGGGTCGTTCCGAGGAGGATTGGAGAAGTGAAATGCGTAAGGGATTGTTCTCTGATAGTAAAAAATTCAATATTGAAGACACGGATGCTATGTACAAGTACAAATACAACCTTGTCCTTCGTTATATCGGAAAGCAGTCCAAGCAGCAAGTAAATATCAAACTTAACTATTGGGAACTTCCCCACAAGTAATAAACAATTAAAATGGCAACCATCGTTATACCTATGTATATCGTCCCTTCACTGGCAAGTTATTCGGCACACTCATCTATGGTAAAATCATTGTAATTGCCAACAGAAACAAGTATGTCTGTATGATACTTCAAGCCGAAAGCCAGGCCTACCTGAAAGAATTAGGAGAAATAGCCAATTCCGTCAGAATCGATTAAATTTAAATCAATCACAGAGATAGAAAAGGCACAGCCCAAACGGTTGTGCTTTTTTTGTGCCTTTAAACCTTAAACTTTCAACATTCAACTAAAAATCTTTGATTTTCCTTGCGTATGTCAGAATTTTGTAGTACTTTTGTAGCCGATTTGACATACATACAGTGTATGACGGTTTCCGCGAAGGCGGAATTAAAAGGGAATCCGGTGCAAATCCGGGACAGTCCCGCTGCTGTGAATTCCTGTCATCGGTTCTGTCGAGCCGCTCGACTCTTTTCTCGAAAGAGAAGAGATATTTTTATTTTATAACACATTTCGTTGTCTGCCAAATAACAAAAACAACTATAATATATGAAAGATATCTTTGATTTGAAGGGCCGTGTGGCACTCGTCACCGGCTGTAGTGGAGGTCTGGGCGTGCAGATGGCGAACGCTTTGGCGGCAAAAGGTGCTGACCTCGTCATCATCGCCCGTCGGTATGAGAAACTGCTCGAAGTGAAAGCTGCTATTGAGGCTGAGTTTGGTGTGCGGGTGTTG
>JAFXYK010000097.1 GCA_017541805.1 Paludibacteraceae bacterium | reverse complement strand
GCGCTTATCTCGCTTATGCAGCACGATAAAAAGAACGAGCGTGCCGCTGAGATCAACTGCACACTCATCCGTTCCATCGGTCAACCTGTCATCAATCAGATCATCTCTCCCGAAGACGCCTCAGAGGCATTGGATTACCTTTTCTCCCTGTAAGGTATAGAGACCTTGCTCGGTCTCCACATAGAGAATACCATTCCGTTCAATAATACGATTTTTGAACGCGGACGGTTGATTACCGATGGTATCTAAGCCTTGCGGCTCCGAATAGGTGTCTTGTTTGACGATATAAAGCGTCACAACAGAATAGTCATAACTTACCATGACACAGGTGCGTGTCGGTACTCCTGTGATAAAAGAAGCCAACTTAAACTTATTCTCCACGGCATAAGTCTTACCATTATACACCAACTCCGTCCAACCGTTCACTACGGCGCTATCCAACACCATATAGCGACACACATCTGCTGAATCAATCGACACACCTGCTTGTTCAGGCAGGACTTCGCTATTCGTTCCCACACGGAACTGCTCTGTCGGCGAGATCTCCGGCACACCGAAATAATTGATAAAACGTCCGACTACTCCGGACAATGGGTCACCGGCTTTCAAGTTCGCTCCATAGCGTTTGCCTGTCACACCATCACCACGGTCGAAAAGCAACATACTGCCGGTAGTATCACGGACATAGATATAATTATCGTATTTCTTGGTTACCACTACATCCTTTAGATAAACGACCGCATGATCAACCGACTCAACGGCCTCGCGCACAGTCTTCATATTTTCCACATGCAGCAAAACCAAAGCTGTCGTTTGTACATCGCCGGACATAAACAACAAAGTATCCGTATAATGACCCGCTTGAGTGACATTATACGTAATCGTCAATACATCTCCGTCACGGTCTAAAAGTTCCGATGAAAGCGAGAAGAATTGCGTATTCGTATGACTCACCTGAATATCCTCAGACAAAAGATTTGCATTGATCTCAATAGTCTTCGCTCCGGAAGTCTCGGTCGTTATTCCGAAGTTTACCATCGGCGCTATTATAGCCGCTACATCTCCCATCGCCTCTACTCGTCGATAGAGACAAACCGGAGTCTGCGAACGCTCTGCGTAACAAGCAAAAAGCGTTGGATTATTCTGGGCGTTATACTGTATGATCTTGGAACGACTCGTACCAAGGTTTGTGATTACCGCCTCACCGCCGTTCTCGATCTGAATATCCCAATAGCCGTAATTGCCGTAACTCTTCTCACTCACCACATCCGTCCATAGAGCCAAACGGTTTTTGGTCTGACCACCGGAAGCTACCAAATACGCTTCTTCGTACCGCAACTCATCTTGGAATATATACGCGATTTCTCCGTTCAAATCGGCGATTCTTAAGGTATAAACGGCTCTATCATCTGCATCTACCTGCATCCTGTCAGCGGTATAACGTCCTTTGATAGCATGGATATTATTCACGCTTTCGAACTCATCATAATAGCCCATGATATAGTTCACGCCCTCTTGATAAACACCAAAGATGACTTGATCCGAATCCTGCAACTGCGTTACGTCCGTTACCAACTGATAAGTATCCATCGTAAAGACCGAACTACCGCCTGAAGCCGAACGGATAGATATACTATTGATATAAATTCCATTCTCTGTACAATCGACCCAAAACTTAATAGCACCATCTTGCGGAGCTTCAAAAAGTACGATGGAATCGCGATTATATACCCCTTCTCCACTTACAGCCGGTCGGTTCACAATAATAGATTGCGGATCGTTTTCGCCCACTTGTATATAGATGGTTCCTTTGCCTTTACTGCTGTTCTGGCAAAAGTTAATGGTAACACGCCGAACGCCCTGAAAAGTCTGTACAGACGTAGCTCCGGCTCCGGAAGTACTGGTTTTAACACCAACTCCGCATGAATAAAGACGACCATCAGCAGCCGTACGACCCGCGCTATACTCATACGCCTCTTGGTCGCATTTCCAACCGTCCGTAACTCCGTCACAAACCGTCGCACCCACCTTGCTTGCCCATGTCTTGGACGTGAAGGTATAAGTCGTCACTCCTGCTGCTACAGACAGCGGAAAAAGAAACAAAAGGAATGTACAAAGACTCAAAGTACCCAGTACCAATTGATTGTGTGATTTCATGCTATTAACGATTTATCCATTTAACAATTTAACATTTTAACATTTTAACGTTTTAACGTTTGCTTTAGCAAACCTATTTATACGCCGCCACGATCTTCTTTACAAGCGGATGACGGACGATATCTTTCTCGTTGAATTCGATGATTTTGATACCTTTGATGTCCCGGAACCGCTCCATAGCATCCCTCAAACCGGATTTCTGAGTCGGCGGCAGGTCAATCTGCGTCATATCGCCGGTAACAATCATCTTTCCTCCTAATCCCAAACGGGTGAGGAACATCTTCAACTGCAAAGCAGTCGTGTTCTGCGCCTCATCCAAGATCACCACAGCATCGGAGAGTGTCCGTCCGCGCATAAATGCCAAAGGCGCTATCTGGATCGTTCCTTTCTCCATGAACTCCGCGAGTTTGGCTCCGGGAATCATATCCTGCAAGGCATCGTAAAGAGGTTGCAGATACGGATCAATCTTCTCTTTCATGTCTCCGGGCAAGAAGCCTAATTTCTCTCCTGCCTCAACAGCCGGACGGGAAAGGATGATCCGCTTCACCTCTCTGTTCCGCAAGGCGCGTACAGCCAAAGCGATAGCTGTATAGGTCTTACCGCTACCGGCAGGACCGACCGCAAAGAGCAGATCGTTCTCTTCATATGCCTTGACCAAAGCCTGCTGATTTGCCGAACGGGCATAGATAGACTTGCCGTTCACACCATGAAGAATCAAGTTATCGGTAGCTTGCTCTTGGGGCTTGTCGCCGTGCAGCAGAAGGAGAATATCCTGCTCCGAGAGACGGTTGTTGCGTACGCAGAACTGCTCGCATAGATGCAGCGATTTCTCGAAATGCTCTATCGCTTTTTCTGCTCCTGTCACTTTCACCTGATAGCCGCGTGCAACCACACGCACATCGGGGTGTTGGTTCTTGAGACAGAGGATATTTTTATTATTCACACCGTAAAAGGTCGGTGTATCGAGGGAATCCAGAAGTGTAATGATTTGTTCCATGAATACAAATAGTCTGCACTCCGTTATGGAGCATCAGAAAAGGTACATTGAGTTTTCTATTATACGTAATCGCTTGATCTAAAGTCTTTTGCGTCAGCGGCACAGTCTCCGCCTTACATTCAATAACCATGAGGGGATTCATCTGTCGGTCATAGACGACAGCATCGCATCGTTTTTTAGCTTCGCCGACGTTAATCGCCTGCTCCACAGCTATAAGTGAAGCCGGATAGTCAAGTTGCTCCACCAGACGGTGAAGCAACTGTTGACGAACCCATTCTTCCGGCGTCAGACGCACCCAACGATGCCTCCATTCGCAGAAGATCTGCTCCTTATTATTATACACGCGCGTACGCAAGACAATAAGATGTTAAAATGGTCACTTCGTGACGTTAAATTGTTACTTCAAGTAGTTATCCTTGAGGGAGCAAGTACGGTTGAGAACCAATTTGTCAGCGGTAGTGTCCGGATCAACAACGAAATAACCTTGTTTGAGCAACTGGTAGTGGTTCTCCTGCTCGATACCATCGACCAGAACCGGCTCGTGCAACTCGCTGCGCAGCGAACCTTCCACTTTAGCAGTCACCACCTTGAGGCTCTCCGGATTGAGCAGATCGCGGAAGTCACCTTCCTCTGCACTCGGGTTCTCGCAAGCAAAGAGACGGTCGTACAGACGTACATCGGCATCGAGACAGGTATCGCATTCAACCCAGTTGATAGTCGCTTTGGTCTTGCGGTTACCGCCTTCTGTGCCCGACTTGGAGTTCGGATCATACGTTGCATAGACGGTAGTGATCTTTCCGTCTGCATCCTTCTCGCAACCGGTTGCCTGAATGATATAACTGCTCTTCAGACGAACCTCGCGACCACCGGGAGAGAGACGGTAGAACTTATTATCCGCCTCTTCGAGGAAGTCACCACGTTCAATCCACAGCTCACGACCGAAACGGATCTCACGCGTACCGAGTTCCTCGTGTCCGTCGATATTCTCAGCGGTAATGGTTTCGCCTTCGCCCTCATAGTTGGTGATAACCAACTTCACAGGATCGAAGATAGCGCATACACGCGGAGCTGTCTCCTTGAGATCCTCACGGATAGTATGCTCCAACAGACCTTGGTCAATCATTCCTTCTACTTTGGTATAACCAATACGATCCATGAAATTGCGGATTGCTGTTGGCGTATATCCACGCCGACGCAGACCGCATACAGTCGGCATACGCGGATCATCCCAGCCTGCCACCAGACCTTCCTTGACGAGCTGCAACATCTTACGCTTCGACATGACGGTATAAGTGATATTGAGTCGGTTGAACTCACGCTGTTTCGGACGATAGTCGGGACCATAAGGACTCAATCCGCAGAAGTTAGCGCCGCTGAACTGGTCGATGAAATAGTCGTACAACGGACGATGCACCTCGAACTCAAGCGTACAGATCGAGTGCGTTACGCCTTCGAAATAATCGGATTGACCATGTGCAAAGTCATACATCGGATAGACGTTCCATTTGTGTCCGGTACGATGATGCGGATGCGAGGTGATAATACGATACATGATCGGATCACGGAAATGCATGTTCGGGTTTGCCATGTCGATCTTTGCACGCAGAACCATCTTGTCTTCCTCTATCTCGCCTCGTTGCATTGCCTCAAAGAGACGCAGGTTCTCCTCGATGGGACGATCACGGTAAGGCGAAGCCACACCGGGCTCGGTCGGCGTACCTTTCTGCTCCGCTATCTGCTCGGCTGTCTGTTCATCCACATAGGCCTTGCCTTCTTTGATGAAACGGATAGCGAGGTCATAGAGCTGCTGGAAATAATCGGAGGCATAGAAAATATGTCCCCATTTGAAACCAAGCCAGCGAATATCGCGCTCGATGGTCTCTACGTATTCGGTATCCTCCTTGGCAGGGTTCGTGTCGTCAAAACGGAGGTTACAAACACCGTTGTATTTCTCGGCAATACCGAAGTCCATACATATCGCCTTGACGTGTCCGATATGCAGGTATCCGTTCGGCTCAGGCGGGAAACGCGTCTGAATACGTCCACCGTTCACTCCCTCTGCAAGGTCTTTTTGTACTATTTGCTCAATAAAATTGAGACTTTTTTCCTCAACTTCCATATATTTGTTTTTTACTATAATTTTTACGCTCTTACGACTCCTCTGGTTGACGCACGAACGAAATCGACAATCAGGTCACGCTCAGCGGATGCCGGCATCGTCTCTACGATATGATCGAGTGCCTGAGTCGTGTTCATTCCGCCCTGATAGAGCAGACGATAGACTTCTTGGATCGTGTGGATCTGCTCAGCTGTAAACCCACGGCGGTTGAGACCGACCGAGTTCACGCCGCAATACGAGATCGGCTCACGGGCAGCGATGATGAACGGAGGCACGTCTTTGTTGATACGCGAACCACCTTGTACCATCACATGGCCACCGATATGACTGAACTGATGCACGAGTGTACCGCCGCCGATGATAGCGTAGTCATCCACAACGACTTCACCTGCCAACTGTGTCGTGTTGGACATAATGATGTTATTACCCAAGACGCAGTCGTGTGCCACATGGCAGTACGCCATGATCAGGTTGTTGTTTCCGATGACGGTCTTACCTTTGCTGAACGTACCACGATGCACCGTAACGAACTCACGCAGTACGCAGTTGTCGCCGATGATCGTCCAAGTCACCTCGCCATGGAACTTGAGGTCCTGCGGGATAGCTCCGATCACAGCGGAAGGGAACACATGGCAGTGTTTGCCCAACTTGGTGTACTGACAGATAGTGGCATTGGAGTCGATGATACAACCGTCTCCGATCTCTACGTCCTTGTCAATGAAGACAAAAGGACCTATTTCTACATCCGCGCCGATCTTGGCTTCCGGATGAATACTTGCTAATGGACTAATCATATAGATTTCAGAATTCAGATTTCAGATTTATTATTCTTCGTTGATGATTTGGTTACGCAGACGACGGACGCACTGGGTATTGAAAGTATGTCCGGGTTTGTAGGCTTTGATACGTCCCTGAATACGCATTCCAAGCAGCGAGAGGTCGCCGATGACATCGAGCAACTTATGACGTGCCGGTTCGTTCTGGTAGTTCAGCGGCGAGAGGTAACCCAATTTTGTAGCATCGAAATGCGGCTGACCCATCTTGTCGCAGAAATAATCCATTCCTTCTTGGCTCATCTCTGTCTCGTAGATGACGAGTGCGTTCTTGAGGTCACCACCTTTGATGAGACCCACACGCAGCAACGGCTCTATCTCGCGAACAAAACAGAACGTACGAGCCGCAGCGATCTCTTTGGGGTACTTCGTCAAGTCTGTCAGCGTAGCATGTTGCTCACGCAGGAACATCGATCGGAAAGAGATGGTCACATCCACCTCGTAATGGTCGCAAGGCTCAATACGGAGGATGTTTCCGTGCTCGGAGATATACTCGATCGGCTCGGTCACTACATATACATTCTGCTCAGCATCCTGCTCTACCAGACCAACGCGCTCTATCTCTTTGACGAAATAACGTGCGCTACCGTCCAGAATAGGCATCTCCGGTGCATCCACATCGATGATACAGTTATCTACTCCCATAGCGTACAGCGCACTCAAGGCGTGCTCTACCGTGGAGATCTTCCATTTACCGCGCTCTAAGACCGTTCCGCGTTCTGTTCCCGATACATAGTCAGCCAATGCTTGGTGACAGGGTTTCTTCGGCAGGTCCACACGACGCAGACAGATACCTGTGTTCACAGGAGCCGGATGAAAAGTAGCTGTGATCTGAAGACCTGTATGCAGACCCACCGATTGCAGCGTAAATTCTTCTTTTAATGTTTTTTGTTTCATGATATCTTATTTACTATTTTTCTCTAATTCTTGAAGGCGCTTGATCATATCCGGCAGCTGTTTGAAACCGACTACCGAACGTCTCCAGTTGGCAGCTTCGATAGCAGGGAAGCCTGAGTACTGACCCGGTTTGCGGATGTTTCCTGCGATACCGGTCTTAGCGCCAAAGACGCAGTTGTCCGCTACTTCAATATGTCCCGCTACGCCCACTTGGCCCGTAAGGATACAATGTTTGCCGATCTTACTACTACCGGCTATTCCCACTTGTGCACAGAGGAACGTGGACTCGCCCACTTCCACGTTATGGGCTATCTGGACGAGGTTATCCACCTTGGCATTCTTGCGAACGACAGTCGAACCCATCATCGCTCTGTCCACACAAGTGTTTGCTCCAAGCTCTACATCATCTTCGATGATCACATTACCGATCTGCGGGATCTTACGGTTGATACCTTGTGCATCGGGTTCAAAGCCGAAACCATCTGCTCCGACTACCACGCCGCTATGCAAGATACATTGCTTACCGACTTGACAGTTCGCATAGATCTTCACGCCCGAATAGAGGATCGTACCGTCGCCTATGGTGACATTATCGCCAATATAGACCTGCGGATATATCTGCACACCTGCTCCCAGACGCACGTTCTTGCCGATATACGCAAAAGCGCCCACGTACGCGTCTTCGGGAACGGTCACTCCTTCGCTCACAAAACTCGGCTGCTCCACGCCTTTCTTGGCAGGGAACATCGCCTGCGATACCATCTGCAACAACTGTCCCATTGCTCCGCGTGCGTTCTCCACTAAAATAACAGCTCCTCCTGCCTTTCCTTCACCTTCCGGAAATGCGATTTTTCCTTCCACCAAGCTGCGGGTGATAAGTATCACACCTGCTTTGGTCTTCTCCAAGAACGGCAGGTATTTCTCATCCGTGATAAAGGTCAAGTGCTGCGCTTGAGCTTGCTCAATCGGCGCTACATCACTCACCATCGCGTTGGTGTTTCCGTATAGGGCTCCGCCCAATACTGCTGCAATTTGCTGTGCACTAAATTTCATATCTAACGATTTAACAATTTTACAATTTAACGGTTTAACCGAAAACGAAATAGGTATAACTTCTTCGGTTTTCTCGTAAGCGCAGCAAGATCGAGTATCTCGCTGGCTTCAGAGATGTCACGGATAGTACCATCCGAGTATAATATATCTATCGAGTCGGCTTTCTCCGAATAGGTATTGCTGGTAGAGACGTGCTC
>JAFXYK010000096.1 GCA_017541805.1 Paludibacteraceae bacterium | reverse complement strand
TAGAAAAAGACGGTAAGCACTATCTGCAGATCAATGACTATGAAGGTGTACGTCGTCTGTATGGGGAACTGCTCGCAGAGATCCAGCGTATCACTTCGGAAGGCGACTATGCCGCCGCCAAAGAGATGGTAGAGAAATATGCTGTTAAGGTTGATCCGGCATTGCACGAAGAGGTGTTAGCGCGCTATCAGAAACTGAACCTCGCGCCGTATAAGGGCTTTGTGAATCCAGTATATCAAGTCATTCGCGATGCGAACGGCGATATCATGGATGTGAAGTTAGATTTCACGGAAGGATATATCGAGCAGCACTTGCGCTACAGCCGCGATTATAGTCCGCTACCGGATGTGAATTGAAAATTGAAAAGTGAAAGGTGAAAGTGCACCTTCCGATATCAAAGAGTATAGCTAACAGAATTCTGTTGCTGCAGGCTATCCATGGAGATCCGCTTATGCGGGTCTCTTCGGATATGCCGGATGATGTGAGGGTGATGCACGATGCCTTGGAGGCGCTGCGCGCACATAAGAAAGGTGAACCCTTAACGCTATATCTCAAGAACTGCGGCACAGCATTGCGGTTCTTGGAAGTGCACTTAGAGAAATGCTATCCGGGCGAACCTATTACCTTAACCGGTGATGCGCGACTGATGGAGCGGAAGGGAAAACCGACCACGCAGACTATGTCTGCACGGATCTTACATGGCGAGACTATTCCCGTCGAACCGAATGAGAGTCCGTATATCACGATGTCGCGCGAAGTGGTGAAGAATTATCCGGATGTAGTTCTTGAGACGGATTGGAGTTCTGCGGCTTTTTGGTACGAGTATGTGGCAATTCACAATGAAGAATTGTTTTTGGAAGGCCTGCATTGCTTTAGCATTCAAGGTGACCGCGTGGTTGGTAAATTATATGAGCAATTTTTCGGAGTGACAAGTTCATTTGTAGAAGATGGTGTGTTTATAAAGAAATCCTCCATCTTCACACATCCGGAATCTATAACAATTGATTTCTCCTCTTGTCCGGATTTGTATCCGGCAATTGCGCTAACCTGCGAACGGCTGAATATCACATTGAATGCACAAGGTACAGAACGGTTGAAGCACAAAGAGAGTGATCGCATAGAGGCCGTACAGAAACACGAGGTGCGGAATGACCATCGAATGGCGATGGCATTGCTATGTGCGGACTACCCGGTGTCGATAGAAGAACAAGCCTGCATTGCGAAGAGTTACCCGAACTTTGTGCCCCAGCATATCACGCCAATTAAAGGAGTGAACGATGAAGGCAAAGGCAAAAAGTACGCGTTGAGTAAACTGATTCACGCGGCGACGAGTGAGTATGTTTGGATGCACGACGATGATATAATACTGCCGAAAGCCGTCTGCAATGTACCATGGACGATGTACCATGTACAAGCAGATCTCATCATTCTGCCGCTGAAGATGGAAAGCGAGCACGCCAAGCCATCCTTGTTAGAGAAACTACAAATTGCCGAATATGCAGCCATTCAGGAGTTAACAATGCAAAGCGCAAAAAAAGGGAAAGCTGTGATGTGCTCCGGCGCGAACCTGATTGTAAAGCGCGAGGTGTGGTTAGCGTGCGAGAATGAGTTGCATCCGGAGATACCGAGCGGCGATGATATGTTTCTGCTGGAGGCCGCAAAACGCCATGGATACAAGATAGGCGTGATCGATGGGCCGGATTATACAGCTGTGGTACGGCCGTTAACGAGTTGGCGCGCATTCTTTAAGCAACGAATGCGATGGGCAGGAAAGGCACCGCATTATACGGATCGCAATATCATTCGCTGCGGAAGGAAAGTAGCCATCGCCAATATCGCGCAGATTATATGTCCGCTTATTATCCTGATTAAGTTTCCTATTGAATATCGGATGATCAAAAAAAGAGAGCCACACACGCGATGGTATGTGGCTCTGCTACTAGAGATTGTTTATCCGTTTTATCTGCTTATCTGCCTTCTCGGCGGCCTCTTCAGGCGTCGGGATTGGTAGTTTTTCCCCTTTTATATATTACGTACACGTACGCGCCTGCGAGGAGTGCCATCAAAGGCCACACTACGTCTCCGACCGGATCAAGGAACGGATCTAAAGGATCGGATCCTACTTTTCGCGGTCCATGCGTTTCCGTGGTCTCCTCCGGTGTGACTAATCGTGCCATCGCTCTGGCATTAGAAGCGCCCACTTCCGTAACGGCATTTATGCCCGCATTAACATACGAGCCGGTATAGGCCATGGCGGTGTACTGAATGCCGCGGGAATTGTTACCTCCGGTATTAACCGCTTGGCCTCCTGTCGAACCGCCGCCACCTCCGATGGAGTGCACCGTAGCTTTGCTGGTCAGATATGCCGAACTGGCAGCGGCTGCTGAAGAGGAAGAGGAAGACGACGACATGTAATGTACATGTTTGGATGGCTTCATGGAAGCCGATGCACCCGGATGATGCAGGATGTTCACCGGGGAATGATAGGAAGTAGGTACAGCAGGCGTGTATGGTTTCGCTGCTACCGGAGAGACTGCACTAACTGCTACTGCTCCGGGTTGATTCTCAACAGGTACCTTATCGCCTCCGGACAACAAGTAGAATACCAAGAACAGCCATAGCCCTCCGAAGAGAACACCTCCGGCGATGACGAACTTCTTATTACGAGCTTTAATAGCTTGTTGAACTGGACTCATCATAATTGTTTCCCTTTCTGATTAATAGTTCAACACTTGTTTACCCGTAATATCGTAGATTGCACCACCACGTTGTATATAAACGTGGTCATTGATAAGAATCTTTCTTGGCCGGTCATCCGGCGTATTCGTGAGATCTAAATCTGTTGCTACATGTGGTGTCTTGCGCTCAACTCGGATGGAAAGGATGAAACGAGTGGTGTTATCCTCACGATTAGTCGTGAAGGCATAACTCTCACTCATCAAATCATACCAAGTATTGGTCTTGATATCCAGCAGTTTCACTTCTTTCACTTCTCCATCGCGGTCGTACTTATTATCATAAGCGAAGACATACTCGCCTTGGAAAGCAGCGAAGTAATTCAATGGTATTCCGGCTAAAGCACTGGAGTCAGGCAGGGCATTAAAGGCCATTTCACCTTCGTTGTTACGACTTGCCAAGACAGGCTTCGTCGTGATCTGCTTATATTGGTAATACGAACCGCGCATCTTCACGAGGTCATTCATGATATCGTAATTATCCGTGAAGTCATTCGAGATAAGCATCGTGGTCTCATCCTTCTCACCGTTCACATTCGTGAGTGTAACCGCGCACCAAACAGGATGCGTGTCTTCGGTCTCCTCATACTCAGCCGGTGAGCGGCGAACAATCGAACTGCGACCGGTTACTTGAGTTTGTACAAATTGAATTCCCTGTTCTACTGCAGGATCGGTTCCTCCGATCTGTACGAAGTAACTGGTGAACGGCGTCATAGAGTAATTGGTGATAGCTACCTGGCGATACTCCGACCAACCGTTATTAACCGGTTCTACTATATAGCGAAGGTCATTCACCGGATCATTGAACTTATAATGTCCATCCCACGGATCAACACTATGGTCTTCCACGATATATCCGGTCATTACCGGATTTTCGATCTTCGATTGATAAGGCAGGAAGTACGGGTTACCAACAAGGTTCCATCCTCTATGGTTAGCACGAACCTGTGTATAGTCTTTGTCACAGCCGTAGCCATAAATGCCTTGAACCAGCTTATCGTTTTGATCATCCGCAATCACACCATTCGCCATTGGGAAGCGGAATTCGGTCTTCACTTTACCGTCACCAGGAATAGCGAAGATATATCCGAGACCTTTTCTCAACGTAGCATCCGGGGATACCATTTCCCAACAACCGCCTGCTTGCGTAGCGGCACGTTTATCGCCGTCGTAGTACTTCAGCAGGAAGTTCGTTCCTAATACCGGGATATCGGTCTCATCCGGATTTGCATAGCGGATATCCGCTACATTACAATCATAAGGCAGGGAGAAATAATGCCAGTTGGTCGGATCAACACGGAAATCGAGGTAAACATGATTGCCTGCTTCTTTGACATTCAGAGTTCCTTGTACATCCGCCGTAGAGACATCATCTTCCTGACGCCGGAAGGAAAGTGAGTTGACAGTATAATTTGTTCCACTCGGTACTATCAGTTTTCCACCCGGATAAATCTTCAGGTTACCTATCTCCGGCACATCTTTCGAATCGCCATCGGGTCCTTTCGTCAGTTTACCCGTACCCAGTACCACTACATCACACGTGGAACAACGTGTAACCGACTGAGGATAGAGTTTCTCGTGGGTGTCTTTATCCTCCACCAGTTCGCTGAACAGCGGGTCATTCGTATCCACATTTCCCGTCACCACAATAGGTACTTGTTGAGCCGCCTCGGTTAGCACTTCGCCTGCTAACTTCAATTGGAAACGCAGGTTCAGACACGCATATTGACTCATGTTCGTGATAGGAATGGTATATTCCTTCGTTTCCGGATCGCTGGTGAACGTACTTAATTCTTTACCCTCCTCAATATTTGTCCAGTCGATATAATACTGGTTGTAATCCATGTTGGCTATATCCTGATAGGAGTTACAGGTAGCTTGTGCATCGTTAGACACTCCGGCTGCCGTTTTGGCGGCATTATTCATACAGACGGATCGTCCATACCATTCGGATTTAAACTCATCATGATTGGTAAAGGTAATAAACGAATTATCATTCAGCAGCACGGCGGAGTCACCGGAGGTGACGCGCTTGTCACGGAAGAAGATACAGCGTGCGGTAGTAAGAGCTATCTCATCGTCATCCAAATTAATACCAAAGGCGGATAATAAGTCAGTGGAGTCTTGCGTAGTAACAGGCGAGATACTCGAAGCCTCATAGAAGGCATCGAATGCCGGATCGCTCGGACTCTTTCCTTTGTCCATATTCCGTACCGTACCAGCCCATCCCTTTTCACTATCGCCAGAGAGACAGTTGGTAGCGGTTGGAGCGCCACCATTTTCAGAACCAATAACATCTATTAATGTGCCACTCTTTTTGAGCAGAATAGGGTCGTTACCATTAAAGTTAATTTTGCTGAAAGTTCCACCATCACATTCTACCCAACGAGGATTAGATTCCGCTGAAGAACAATTGGTAACTTTATCATCTAAGAAAGATGAGGAACATCCGTCCAGCTCTGTTTCGGTTCCTAACGGACGACTAAAGAAGATAATTTCTTGGCCAGCCTTAATAGAACTTAAGGTTCCTAAATCAAGATTTACATCGTTACCAGGTGACCAAGAGCCACTTCCTCCCCTCATTTTAACATAGATCGAATACGGTGAAAGGCTAATATCATTCTTGGTTCCGTTAAAAATGGACACCAACTTCATAGAACCGGCGCCTTCGAAATACTTTGCGAAGAAGAGTTCAGTCGCATTACCGCCTCCACCACTGATAGAACCATGCTCTTCTTGACCATCAATAACAATCACAGGATTAATTTCACCCTTATCAATAAAGAGCACTACTCCATTCTCTTGCCACTCCACGATATCGATGATTGGACCGGTTGTCTTGAACGTGCCGGTAACAGCACAGTCAGTATCATCGCCGGGAGTCAGTTTGTACCAATAATCGGTCGTTTCGGCAAGTCCGGAGAAGACGTATGGCGAGGAAGAAACTGTAGCTGTCAAATGTCCTTCGGTCATTCCGGAATTGGTATATAGATCAATGTGCATCTCGGTCGTATTACTTACCCAAGAGAACGTAGCATCTACACGGCGCGGGCTGACATTCACTTCGCCCGGCTGGCTGGTACATCCTGCTCGTACGATAAAGAAGACTGTCTCCTCTTTATACATACCGAATTTGGCACCATAAGCAAGTCGGCGACCCTCCGCATATTCGGCATTACACGGACTTTCTACATAGTAACGTACACCATCCGTGGTCTTCAAATCCCATTCGTAGTTATCGCCATTCGACTCACTAAGGACAGCATAGTTTTGTATATTTACTTTCGTAGCACCTGTTGCTTTATTGCCCCATAGACACTTATTACTATTACCGACAAGGCGTACAAGATGACCATTGGCTGTATAACGACTACTTGCCACAGAAGCCAAGTTGTAGATCAGCGTAGAAGGAGAAACAGCTACAGATGTCGGAGTAGTCGCGTCATTCGGGCTTACCTCCACACCATTGTATTCATTGGCACCGCTGTTCATGTTAGCAGGCAGCGCGTACCATGTAGACGATTTCTTGGTAATGAGCAAGAACTCATCCGGCACAGAGCGCCCGCTGACAGTAATCGTACGGGATTTATCCCCAGCCGTCAATACGATCTCCACATTCTCGTCGCGCGTATCACTTGCAGTCGGCGTATATTCTACAGTCAGCGTTGTTGTCAAACCGGTTGTTCCAGCCGGAACTGCGCTCGCACCTAAGGTTACAGAGAAGTTGCTATTCGCACAAGTAGCGGAGAGTGTAGTCGGGTCATCAAAGTTCTTCGCAGATACATTGATAACACGTTTCACTTTCTGACCAGCTGAAGTTGTAATCCAACCAATATTCTGCGCACTAATACTAGCACCGCAAGTAGTCGAATACCCCGAGTAGGTAGTACCTCCACCGGATGTAATCACCACATTATCAATGAAGGCACGCTTTGCTGTTGTTGCTATAGTTACAGTAGGATTGTCGGATACCAAAGTAAACTCAGCCGATTTATTCTCGAAGCCACCTGACATTACTGCCGTATATGCAATAACTTGCGGAGTACAGTCGGTGACGGTAACGCGGATGTTTCCTTCTACAGAAGTCCAACCTTTTACATCGAAGGAGACGGTAAGCGTCGAACCTGCAGTAGCAGACACGGCTTTTGTCTCTATAGAGCCAGTGGAACTACCTCCTCCGATCCTTACTGCTCCGCCGGCTTGGTATGCAGCAGAGACATACTCGATGTTGGTATTACCAGACCATGATGTAGAGGATCCGGAAGTAGATGTGCTATTTCCATTAGTAATGGATGAGAAATTTTCCGAAAGCAAGGTGGAAGGAGTTCCACTTCCTGTACTTGCCTCCGCGAAGACAGCGTAGTATGTTACATCGTGAGCAGGCATGGTAGCTGAAGTGACATATGTCGGCTCGACATCCGTTTCTGCTACAGTAATTGCACTCCATCCGCGGAACACTTTTCCGTCACAGCCAGTAGCTGTACCTGGGAAGACGATGGCATCACCCTCATGATAATTAGCAGTATTACTCTCATCACCATCCATACTCCATGTAACAGTGTAGGTCGGAATAAGTGCAAAGTTAGCTGTAATCGTAGAAGTGATTGCGTTCTCCTTTTCATAGGTAACAGTATAATTACCACTCCCGTCCGGACCGGTCACAGTATTGTGGTCTCCTGTAGCCGTTACACCTATACAATAGTATCCGCTTGCAGGAGTAATATCCGAAACTGTCACTACGAAATTAGAGGTACAGTTATTATATTCGCCATTTGCTTTACTCAACGTAAATGTACCATTCGACTCCTCACCCTTGGTCAGCGTCACCTTCGTCAAGCAAGGTGTACACGAGGTAGTATAGCCGCTATAGGTAGTACTACTACCACTGCCGATTTCCAAGTCGTAGTATATAGAGCCATCCACATTGCCTGATGCATAGCCACCAAACACATCAGCTCCCGAGCGGAATATCCAAGAACGTCCTGATGTTTCGGAATCAAGATGCCATGTTCCGTGTGTGCCGGAAGATATACTCCATTCATAAGCACTAGCCGATGTGCTTAAGTTAGTACTACTGCTATATGTGATATAAGTAGTTCCCGTCTTGATAGACCATCCGCTGTTGTATACCGCAAAAGTAAAATCTGCCGCCTCAGCGACATTGGTAGTACTGGCGAGTTTACCACTGCTCATTGATGCAGTGGCGTAGTACTTCACTTCATCTACAATCGCGTATATCTTATAGGTACCTGGAGTCGTTCCATCCCATGCACCTCCACCGCTTCCGCTAGCCGTTGCGAAGACGGCATAGTAGGTAACATCGCTAGTTCCCATGAGAGCAGAAGTGGTATAAACAGGAGCATCGTCTTGTTCTGGAACAGCAACTGCACTCCAGCCCATAAATGTCTTACCGTCACAACCCGTAGCCGTTTCAGGGAATACGATTGCTTGGCCTTCTTTATACGTGGCGGTGTTACTCTCGTCGCCATTGGAATGCCATGTCACGGTGTGCGAAGGAATTTCTTCAAAATTAGCCGTGATAGTCGATGTAATAGAGTTTTCTTTAGTATAAGTAACGGTATAGTTACCACTCCCGTCCGGACCCGTCACTTCACTGTTGCCGCCGGTAGCAGTTACATTGACAAAACGATAGCCGTCTGCCGGGGTAATATTCGATACTGTTACCACGAAATTAGAGGTACAGTTATTGTGTGCTCCATCTGCCTTGTCCAATGTAAACGTACCATGCGACTCTGCGCCCTTTGTCAATGTTACCCTCGTCAAACATGGCGTACAATCGGGAGCTGTTGTATAGGTAGTAGTAGACCCTCCACTAACAGTATAATTTACAGTAATAGAAGTAAACTTTGTTGTTGCAGAGAGAGAGAGAGACGCGTCTCCATCTGTTATTGTGAATGTTTTTGATGGACTGGATGATACTGACGTAACGTCTCCATTAGTAACACTGATGCTAATGCTTCCACCATTATATAAACGCCATGAGTCATCACTTACATAGTATCGTCCATTATTTCCTCCACCATTTGCTGTAAGAGTGACAGGAGCATCTTCAATGCTAGTATGGTATGAGCCATCAGTCCAACTACCGGCAGCAGCTAAGGCTGCGAAATTAAACGTTTTTGAGCCAGGACTACTTCCTCCACCGCTCGCGGTGTGACTATACACCGCATAATAGTCTTGGTTGCCTGTGACGGTGAAGTCAGTAATCCAAGTTTCAGCCGTTGTGTTATCTATAGCAAGATTATCTGTCCACCAACCAACGAATGTGTATCCCTCGCAAGCACTTGGGTCGGCAGGTTTGATAGCCGCCTGACCTTCCATTACACTTTGCGAACTGATGTTTTCGCCCATATTGATAAAGTTGATGGTATAGGTTGGTTTTGGAACCATTACAATGGAGATAGCCACATCGGCATCGGGCATAGTAAACGTACGCGTTCCACCTTCTCCACTGAGCACAGCGCCGCCTGTAGCAGTAACAGTACTAATATTGTGCTCTGCATCAGGGGTAATAACAATAGTTACTGCCTCTCCATATTCAATAGTCAACGGACTTGTTGTCTCTCCATTGGCGGTGACAGAAGTAGCTCCGGAAGGTGTCGTGAAATAGACTTTCCAACTATTCTTCTCCCAAAGAGCATAGAGCGTTGTTACTTTCTTGGTTAGTGTTACTACCTCTTCATCGTCATACACTTGTGCGCCGGAGGAAGATGTCGCCCATCCAAGGAACGTATAACCTGTGCGCTCGAAGGTATTCGCCTTCAGTGCCGTAGCAGTATTATAATCGATTGTCTGATCAGTCATCGTGCCTTCGCCACCATTGGCGTCGAACTTAACCGTCACTTCCGTCGGAATCGTACAATCCTTCGTTGTAGTATAGTAGGTAGTACCACTTCCTCCGCCTTCTGCGATAACAACTATAGAAGAAATATACGCACGTTTGGAGGATGTTGCTACAGTAATAGTAGAAGCGTTTTCTACGGCAGAAGCAGCCGTGAATGTCAATTCTCCGGTACTGGCAGGTGGTTCTTGTGCACTACCGACGGATGTCGAGCCTGCTGTCACACTCAAAGTGCCAGTATCAGAGCCATATTTTGTCGCGTTTACTTTTACAGTCTTTACATTAGCTGCAGAAGTCAAATTGAGAGTAATAGAACCTATAGCAGATCCCGAACCTAACTTAACACCAGCGGTTCCTGCGTATAATTTTGATCCACTGAACGTTGATATGCCCGTATACGCATCAACTATATTGTCTTTAATCTTCGCGTCTGTACCCGAATTATCTGTGTTACTATCGGAGCCTACCGTAACAAATGTCACTGAAGCAACTTCGCTAGTTCCTCCTCCGCCACCGCCTTCGGTATGGCGGAAGACGGCGTAGTAGTCTTGTGCACCGGTTACAGTAAAGTCGGACACCCAAGTGTGGGATGTTGTATTGGTAGTAGCCAATGTCGTAGTATACCAGCCTATAAACTCATACTCCTCGCAGTCATCCACCGATGGCGGAGTAGCCGTCGCACCCATAATGAGCGATTCCTCTTTTAACATAGTTGCGTCGTCGAAGAAACGAATCGCGTATGTAGTAGCCGCACTAACGGTGATGTCGTAGGTAGCAGTTTTAGTTACTGCGCTCTCGGTGTAGCTCACTGTCACCGTCTTATTGCCCGTCGAACTCATATCCGGCGTAGAGACACTATTAGGAGTTACTGTCTTAGACGAACAGTTGCTATAGTTCGCCGTCACTACTAATCCATCCGAATTAAAGGCATCGCCAACGGTGAATGCTTTAGTAACACCGGTAGTATTGAGCGAGATACTCGTCAATGCACACGGATCGGGAGCAGTACAATCCGTAGAGAAGCCCGAATAAGAAGCACTACCATACGTGATGGTTAATCCACAGATATAGATGGAGTTCGTATTACAGTTGACAGTAATAGTAGGTGCACCGGTCGGTGTAGTTCCTGAGAAGTCGAACTCCAGGTCACGCGGTGTAGTTCCGCCGGTGGAGGTCACACTCTCGCTGACGTCATTTCCGTCTACGGTCATCTTGATAGAACCGGCTCCCTTCGAGGCATTGGTGCAATAACTTACTACAATCGAAGAGATGTTACTATACGAAGTCGGACAAGTAGCATTGGCTCCTGTCGTCGTTTGAGTCACTTGTACACCACTGTTGAGATAAGCCGTACCATCCTGACCGGAAGTCCAATCACCTTCCGTAGCTTCCCAAGATTTGCTTGTAAACGTATAAGTAGCGTCTGCGCTTCCGCCGCTACCACTCACATCAGCGTAAACAGCATAGTAGTCGGCTACCGAATAAGCATCACCGGTCTTAGCATACGTCGGAGGTGTATCGGCACTCTTATAGGTACTATTGGTGCACCATCCGACAAACTGACGACTTGCGCTACAGTTAGCCGGCGCCGCGGGCAGTGTAATCTTGCCTTCAGCGGCTATATTAATAGCATAGGTAACACCTTTGTCGTGCCATGTAACAGGATGACCGGCTGACATAATGATCTCCACATCACCTGTGACACTGGCGATAGAGAAAGTGTTGGTACCTGAATTATAAGTAAAGTCAGTGCCATACGTCAACGATGTACCACCCATTTGGACGTCCCAGCAGGCTGCGTCGGCGAGCGAATATCCACTATTCGGAGTAATAGTCAAATTGAGCGCACCGCCCTTCGTTATTTCACCGTCGTCCGGATAAGTACAGTTCTCGCCATAGAGCACATAGTCCCATGTCAATTTGGGAACACCGCCGTTGTAACTGAAAGTGATGTTACTACCACTCTCCGTTATTTCGGTCAACGCACATCCCGTGAAAGGAGTCCATGTCTTTTTGTTCTTTGTACCCGGGAACGGATCGGCTCCATCACCGTAGTTCTTTGTCTTTCCGTCAGCCGGTATAATGGTATAACGGAGCGTTCCGGCGGTATTGTTCAGATCGTTATTGTTCCAGCGAGTTGCATTATATTGCACTTTCCATACTACCATACCGTGTCCCGGCAAGTACTGGTCATAGCCGCTCTTCTGGCGGTTCTCAATATAATAAACCGTGCTGGTATTGGTGCATGCCACACGCGAGGCACCACCGGTAATCTGGTAGTTGTCATTCCATGTAGTAGTCAGCGTTACATTCTTTACTTCGTCTTTCGCAAGGAACTTAGGTGTCATCCATCCCATGAAATACTTGTCATAGGCACTATACAGCGGAGGATATTGACCACTTCCGTTGTATGAACCTTGATCCATCAGTGTCCACTCGCCCGGAGTAACTCCGTTGTCAGAGTTTGTTCCATAGTCGGTGTCATAATAGTCGGGAAGACCAATGACGTGACTGAACTCATGCGCAAAAGTACCTACACCGTCGCTATTCGATCCTGATTTACCCGAGAGTTCGGCACTACAAGCGTAGTGACCCAGCGTTTTACCGTTATAGGTCAATGTGCCCGTCACATTACTACTATAAATCTCCCAACTATGCGGCCAGATTGTATTCGCCGGAGCACCTGCTGCCTCGCCATAGCCCGCATAAATGACGTAGATATTATCTACTTTTCCGTCTTCGTTAGTGTCGTAGTTGCTAAAGTTACAACCATCAGCATAAGCTTTTGCACAGGCATCTACCACCATTTGGTCCGGGTGCTCATCGTCTCCGTTACTATCATTAGCGCCGTAGTAAGCCATATTACGATCTAATGTATAGGGGCCATAGACATCGAATACAGGGACATAGGTATTGCCCGACGACTGCTTGAAATAGTCTTGTACCGACGGGAATGAGCCGTTCAGCAAATTATCAAAGAACGCATTATTATGCGCCGTTTTCATAGACTTGTCACTAAAATTGACAAGAATGACCAGCAGTTTCGTCGGCTGAATAGCACCGTAATTCTTGCGTGCCATATTGATATTACGGCGCGCTGCAGCCGCTTTGCGCAGCTTAACTACCTGTTCCTTAGAAGGAGCTTGCTCGTTAGAAACGACAAACTTACCATTACTGAGCATAGTAGCTATCTTACCATCCTGGGTTTCCCAGTGGTGATAAGCCTCGTCGCCGACGAGACGGACAGTAATAGGAGTGCCATCGGTCAATGTACGTTCTTGCCAGCCACGATATGCGGGAACTGCCCAAGCTGAAACAGCGATGACAATAACTATAGATAAAGAAATTAAACGTTTTAGTGTTTTCATGATGTTTTGTTAATATATTGTGGAGTATAGCGGACTCGAACCGCTCACCTCAACACTGCCAGTGTTGCGCTCTAGCCAGATGAGCTAATACCCCTTGATACGCGCTTGCGCGCGTACCTTAATTATACTGCTTGTTTACACTACGCCGCTGAAGCCCATGAAAGCCATAGCCAAGAGGCCGGCGGTCAGCAATGCGATAGGAGTGCCTTGCATACCTTTCGGTACTTTAGCGAGCGCGAGTTGCTCACGAATACCTGCGAAGAGGACAAGTGCAAGCGCAAAACCGATAGCCGTTGCGAAGGCGAAGAGTGTACCGGTAAGCAAGTTAGCTGCCAAAGCTTCGCCCGGCAGTTTGCCTGCGAGTTGCTCCGGGTCAGCTACGATGATAGCGACACCGAGGATACAGCAGTTCGTGGTGATCAACGGAAGGAAGACGCCGAGTGCCTGATAGAGGGCAGGGCTGACTTTCTTCAGGATGATCTCGATCATCTGGACAAGTGCAGCAATGACGAGGATGAAGACAATAGTCTGCAGGAACTCAATGCCCCATTTAACGAGCAGGATCTGCAACAGGTATGTTACGATTGTAGCTACGGTGAGCACGAAGGTAACGGCAGCACCCATGCCGAGGGCAGTATCGATCTTCTTACTTACTCCCAAGAACGGGCAGATACCCAAGAACTGGCTCAATACGATATTATTAACGAATATCGCAGAGATGAATATCAGAAAATAAGCCATATTATTTCAAATTTATGATTTACGATTTATGATTTATTTCTTTTGCAATTTATTCATAATTGCCAACAGGTACGCGAGCGCGATAAAGGCACCCGGAGCAAGAACGAAGATGAGGTTGACGTAGTTCTCCGGATAGATTTGGAATCCGAAGATCGAGCCAGCTCCAAGGAACTCACGGATAGCACCGAGTAGTGTGAGGGCCATGGTGAAACCAAGTCCCATTCCCAGACCATCGAGCGCCGAGAGTCCTACGTTATTCTTCGCAGCAAACGCTTCTGCACGACCAAGCACGATACAGTTCACTACGATCAGCGGAATGAACAGACCGAGCACGTCATAGATAGCAGGCACGTACGCTTGCATCGCCAGTTGAACGAGCGTTACGAACGAAGCGATGACCACGATGAATGCCGGAATACGTACTTTATCAGGGATGAGGTTCTTGAGCATGGAGATCACCACATTCGAGCAGACGAGCACGAACATGGTAGCCAAGCCCATGGACATACCATTGATAGCGCTGGTAGTAGTGGCCAAGGTAGGACACATACCGAGCACGAGTACAAAAGTCGGGTTCTCTTTGAGAAGACCGTTAGTGAAAGTTTTAAATGCATTACTCATGATCTTCCTCCATTTCTTTTACAGGTTCAACATCTTGATTGGTTTCCTCTTTCGGTTCTTCGGGTTCTACTGCCGGAGCTGCTTGTTGTTTACTTGCACTGGTAACTACTTCTACTTTCTCATTCGCAATCGCAGCATAAGCTTCGTTTACTGCTCCGAGGAAATAACGAGAAGACCATGTAGCTGCCGTAATGGCATCTACATCACCTCCCATATCTTTAGATACCTGTAATGCACCGGCTTTGCGGCCACGGATATCTTGGTTACCTTTCTCGGTCTTGAACCATTTACCCATCTTATCTCCCAGACCCGGAGTCTCTTGATGCTCGAGGACGGTGTAGTTCACGATGAGGTCGTTTGCATCAAAGCCCACCATGATTTTGAACTTACCGCCGAAGCCATTCGCGCTGATTTTTACAGCAGCGCCGATATAAGTTTCCGGAGCGAAAGTTGAATCCGAATAAGCACGATAGACGATGAGGTCTTTGGCTGCATCGATCGTATCTGCCGGAGCAATGATAGCACCGGCACCTTGATTCGGAAGCACTTCAAGAATAGCCTTATTCACTTTCTCGGCCTTCTGTTGGTCGATCTTATCTTTGGTCAAGGTATAGACGCCTGCCAATGCTGCAGCAGCTACCACAGCGATAGAGACCAGGCTGATGACCATGTTTTTGAATGAACTTTCTAACTTAGCCATAGTCGTACCTCCTTATTTCTTTTTCTCGCCGAAACGGATCGGACGAAGTTTATTCAACAAAGGAACGCAAGCGTTCATGATGAGGATGGCGAAGGACATACCTTCGGGGTAGTTACCCCAAACACGGATGACCATCATGATGAATCCGATACCGAAACCGAAAATCAGTTTGCCGCAAGCGGTCATCGGGCTGGTAACATAATCAGTAGCCATGAAGAAGGCACCGAGCATGAGACCACCGGTGAGGAGTTCATATCCGACATATTTGCATGTACCAAGTCCTTCCGGTCCTGCGCCACAGGCACCTGCGATTGCTGCAAAAGCCGCAGCGGTAGCAATGACAGCTACCGGAATATGCCATGTGATAACACGCGTGCAGATAAGGAAGATACCTCCGATGATGAGTGCGAGTGCGCAGACTTCACCAAGCGAACCACCCATCACACCGAGCAGCGAGTCTTTGAGCGAAGGCAGATCTACTGCTTCTCCATGACTCAAAATCTCCAGCGGTGTTGCGCCTGTCCAAGCGTCAGCTTCCATACCTGCCGGTTTAACCCATTCGCCCGTCATTTGTTTCGGGAAGGAGATGAGCAGGAATACACGTCCTACGAGAGCAGGGTTGAAGGGGTTTTGTCCCAAGCCGCCGAAACTCATCTTACCTACACCGATAGCAACGACAGCACCGATGAGGATGATCCACCAGTCGATACCGGAAGGTAAGTTGAACGCCAACAGAAGACCGGTGAGTACGGCAGAGAGATCGGCAACGGATTGTTTCTTCTCTTTGAGAAGGAAGCGGCTGATGATCCATTCGGTAGCCACACAGGCTACGACGCTGACAGCCGCAACTATCAGTGCTCCAAGTCCGAACTCGATCACTGAAACGACATAAGCCGGCATCAGTGCGAGGATGACCAGAAGCATATTCCGGCGGACGCTATCGCCACTATGAACGTGCGGAGCCGGGGATGTAATAAAATGTGCCATTTTATTTATGATTTATGATTTCAAATTTTTGATTTTATTTTTTCTCTGCAGCTGCAGCCGCGGCACGTTCACGGAGGATTGCACCCACTTTCGCCTTACCCGGACGGATACCATCCAAGAGTCGGCGGTGAGCAGGACAGGTGAAGACGCAGCAACCACAGTCGATACAATCCATGACAGCATGTTTCTCGAGTTCGTCATACATGCCCAGTTCATTAAAGCGCTGGAGCAGGTAAGGTTCGAGTCCCATCGGGCACGCTTGCACGCACTTGGAGCAACGGATACAGTTCTCTTCCTCCGGGCGCTCGCTCTCAGCGGCATCCAAGAAGAGAAGGCCGGAGAGACGTTTGTTAGCCGGCATGCCTTCTGTATGATCCATTGCGCGACCCATCATCGGTCCACCGCCGATCACCTTACCGGTGTTAGCAGGAACGCCTCCGGCCATTGCGATCACTTCGTCGATCGGTGTACCGAAACGCACGGAGTAGTTACCCGGTTTGGATACATGTTTACCGGTAACAGTCATGACACGGCTGATGAGCGGTTTATTCTTCTGTACAGCTTCGTATACCGCATAGATAGTAGCGACATTGTCCACTACTGCGCCCACTTCGATAGGCAGTGCTCCGGAAGGAACCTGACGACCGATACAAGCGTCAATGAGTTGTTTCTCACCACCTTGCGGATATTTAAGTTTCAGCGGCAACACTTCTACGCCGAGGCTGGCGTTCGCCAACTTGGTCATGTGCTCGATCGCATCTTTCTTGTTATTCTCGATGCCGATGATGGCGCGATCAACGCCGAGGGCTTTCTTGAGGATCTGAATACCGATCATGATCTCCTCGCCATGCTCGAGCATGAGTTGGTGGTCACAAGTCAGATACGGCTCGCACTCCACTCCATTGACGATGAGCACTTCTGCTTTCTTGCCCGGAGGCGGCAGCAGTTTGACATGCGTAGGGAAACAAGCGCCACCAAGACCTACGATACCCGCAGCAGCGATCTTGTCGATAATAGCTTTGGGTTCTAAAGCGCAGGAACGGATGATGTCGGTCGTACGATCGATCTCTTTGCTCCACTCGTCCCCTTTGACATCGATGAAGATAGCTTGTCCCGGTGCACCCCAAGCGTCGGTCCAATCACCGATCTTAGTCACCGTACCACTTACCGGCGAACATATGTTCGCACTAACGAATCCGCCTGCTTTAGCGAGCAGTTCGCCTACTTTCACATTCGCTCCGACTTCTACGACAGCCTGTGCGGGTGCACCGATATGTTGCACGAGCGGGATGATGGCTTGCTTGGGCAGCGGGCATTCCTTGATCGGCTGATGTGCGGAGAATTGTTTGTTGTCATGCGGATGAACTCCGCCTATTTTAAATGTTCTCATAATTTCTGTGCCATACTAATGTGATACGGGAACGCAGCCTTGGGTGTAGCCAAAGCTTTGATTTTCTCAGCAATAACCGGGTCAAAACCTTTCTTCTCGCCATCTTGTGCAGCAGGCGCCGCAGCCGCTTCATCAGCAGGCACGAGGATCAGTTTGACTTGTTCCATGGTCGGTTCACCGCCCACAGGGCAGGCGAGACCATCGATACCGCCCGCCTTGACACATGCTTCGGCAAAGTTTCGGCAGCCGGCAAATCCGCATCCACCGCAGTTAGCGCCCGGTAACACAGCGGTTACCAGATCAATGCGTGGATCTTCCTCTACTTTGAAGTACTGGCTGACATAGTACAGCAGCACGGCGGCCACCAGACTAATCACGCCTAACACTCCCATAGAAATCAGAATCAGATTCATGTTTGTTAAATTTTGTTGTTTGTTATGTTAGTTTATTCTTAAAATCTTAATAATCGTGTATGTTTTTTTCAGATTTTTCTCGCAGTAAAGGAGAACTGTCTGCCAAGTCGGTTTCTAAACAACCCGAGCACGATGTAATAGAGGGCGATGGAGGCGATGGATGAGACCCCTACGACCGCTTCGCTGAGCGACGTCGCGTAGATGAGGGCAATCATCACGACCATCATGATCGCGAACGGCAGCATGTATGCGAGCAGGACGGCTCTCCAC
Organism: Paludibacteraceae bacterium; assembly: GCA_017541805.1. Taxonomy (GTDB): domain Bacteria; phylum Bacteroidota; class Bacteroidia; order Bacteroidales; family Paludibacteraceae; genus Colicola. The sequence continues at coordinate 12,592 of JAFXYK010000096.1, read as the reverse complement.
GCGAGGCGCTCGTGCACCATCACTTCGACACGGTCGCCGACCTTCATCGGCTCGAGCATGATAGCGTCCATCTCTTTCTCCTTGCTGTCGGCGGACATGCACATGCTCTGGGCCTTACACGCCTGGCATGCACTCGCCTGCAAGATCGAGATGTGCGCGGTGTTCGCATCCACGCGCGTCACTACTCCTTCATGTCGAATCAATTCATCCATCTTACCATTGTTGCATAAAAAGCGTGCAAAGGTACAATATTTTTTTTATATACGCAAGTGCGCGCGAACATTATTTTATTTTTTCACGATTTTTTGCCATTTTTTAGTATTTTTCTCTACTTTCATTTTTTAATTTCAAGTTTTTTTGCTAACTTTGCACGCTAAATTGAGTTAATATGCCCAGAACTGTTTCAAAATCGAAAAATACAACGGTCAGTCGTTCGAGTGGACCGAGGGGTCGCGGCGGCGCGATGCGCTGGTTCTCGACTGCCAAACAATACCTGACTTCCCGTCAATCCCGCATGATTTGCGGTATCTTGATGTTGCTGTTAGCCATCATCTCGCTGTTGGCGTACGGTAGTTTTCTGTTTACCGGCACAGCCGATCAGTCGATCATTGATCTGACCCGCGGCGAGCAATGGGCTCATCGCGACGAGATTCGTAATTTACTGGGTTTACCGGGTGCACGAATTGCTGATTTTCTGATTGACGGTTCGTTCGGATTTGTATCGTTGATATTGATCTTCATGTTAGGTGTATACGCTCTGCGTATCATGCACGTAAAAAAGAGCATCCGCGGTGTGCGCTTATTCTGCTGCGGTTCGTTCTGGGTGTTATGGGGTGCGACGGTGCTAGGTTTCATCCAAGAGACGACCGGCAAGCACGGCGTGTTCCGCTGGGGCGGCCGTTTCGGTGAAGCGGCTTCGACCTGGTTGCAAGGTTATGTTCATTTCATTGGCACGTGTCTGATCTTAGGTGCGGCGTTGATTATTTTCCTGATCATCACCGACCCGCATTTCATCGATCGCTGCAAGCGTCTCGGCGTATGGATGGTAGCCAAGATCAAGGAGAAGATGGCTCGTAAGAAAGCGAAGAAAGAGGAGATAGAAACGCCGTTGTATCCGACTTTTGCGGACGGTCCGGAGTATCCGGAAGTGCCTTTGATCCAGCAAGAGCCGGAAGAGGAAGACAAGGCCGGAGAGATCGTTATTGAGGTGCCGGAAGAAGAGCCGAAGACGGAGGAGAAAGAGACGGATGAGATTCCGTTGACGATAGAGCCGACGCCGGAAGAGGAGGAATCGAAAGAGGAGAATGTTGCACCTGCAGAAGAGCCTCTGCCGGACGACGGAGGCCCGACGGACGGTACCTTAGCTGACCTGATGGCCAAGCAGGAGAAAGGCAGCGCGGAGTTGGAGATCAAGGATGTGATCGAGGATGAGTTATACGAGAAAGACCCGGATAAGATCTTGGAGAAGTTAGGTCCGTACGATCCAAAGAAAGACCTGGAGTTCTACAAGTTCCCGAGTTTGAACATGCTGAAGGTCTATGACAACGAGACGGCGCCGGTGATCGATGAAGCGGAGCAACGCAGCAACGGAGCGCGTATTGTGACGACGCTGCGTAACTATGGCATAGAAATTGAGAGTATCAAAGCGACGGTGGGTCCGACTGTGACGCTGTACGAGATTGTACCGAAGGCAGGTATTCGCGTAGCGAAGATCCAGGCGCTGGAGAACGATATCATGATGAGTCTGAGTGCGACGGGTATCCGTATCATCGCGCCTATGCCTGGTAAAGGTACGATCGGTATTGAAGTACCGAACGAGAAGCCGCAGGTGGTAAGCATGCACTCGGTGATCGCGAGCAAGCGGTTCCAAGATGAGCAGAAGATGAAGTTACCTATCGCGTACGGTCGTACGATCACGAATGAGGTATTCATGTTCGACTTGGCGAAGACGCCGCACTTGTTGGTTGCCGGAGCAACGGGTACAGGTAAGTCGGTAGCTATCAATGCGATTATCACTTCGCTGCTGTACAAGAAACACCCGTCGGAGTTGAAGCTGGTGATGGTGGATCCGAAGATGGTGGAGTTCGCGCCGTACAAACCGCTGCTGAAACACTATTTGGCCGCTATGCCGGACACCGATCCTGAGCAGATCGTCATCACGGATTGCGACCGCGTGATCAACACGCTGAACAGCTTGGTGATCGAGATGGAGAACCGCTATAAACTGCTGATGGATGCCGGTGTTCGCAACCTGGAAGACTACAACGATAAGTTCGTCAAACGTCGTTTGAATCCGGGTAAGTTGGTAGCCGACAGTCTGCATCACCAGTACCTGCCTTATATCGTGATTATCATCGATGAGTACGGTGATTTCATCATGCAGGCGGGTAAGCAGGTGGAGACACCTATTGCGCGTATCACGCAGAAAGCGCGTGCGGTGGGCATGCACATGATTTTGGCTACGCAACGTCCGAGTGTGAACATCGTGACGGGTGTGATCAAAGCCAATATCCCGACGCGCATCGCGCTGCGTACGCAGAGTGTGATTGACAGCCGTACGGTGCTGGATGCGAAGGGTGCGGAGCAGTTGATCGGTCGCGGCGACTCGCTGTATGCAGGCAATGCCTCCATCACGCGTGTGCAATGCGCGTTCGTAGATACGCCCGAAGTGGATGCTATCGTCGGACATATCGCCAAGCAGCAGAAGTTCCGCGAGCCGTATCAGTTACCGGAATATGTAGGTGAAGGCGGCGATGAGGCATTAGCTCCGGGGAGCGTAGATATGAAACGGTTGGATCCGATGTTCGCCGATGTGGCACGGTACGTGGTGGCCAAACAAGAAGGTTCAACGAGCCGTCTGCAGCGTGCGTTTGAGATCGGATATAACCGTGCGGGCAAGCTGAGTGACCAGTTAGAGGCCGCCGGTATCGTCGGTCCGAACAAGGGTCCGAAGGGTCGCGATGTGCTGATCCAAGATATGGGGCAGTTAGACCAGCTGCTGGAGAGCCTCGGAGTGAGTTGAAAGGTGAAAAGTGAAAGGTAAAAGGTGAAGTTATTAGTCATCATATTATCCATTCTGAGTGCGTTCTTCGCGAACTTGGAGAAGAAGACGTTGCAGTCGGATTTCGTTGTGGCTGTGGATGAGGGTCAACAAGGCATGGCGCATTATCCGGGTTCGGTGACGATGAAAGGCAAACTGTTCACGTTGACAGCGGCTGGCATTCATGCGGCGTATGACGGTCAGACGATGTATTCGTATTCGGAAGAGACGGAGGAGTTGACGCTGACGAACCCGACGGAGGAAGAGTTAGCGGAGAGTAATCCGTTGCTGTTTGCGAAGGCTGTTGCGGATGTGTGCACTGTGACGGAGAAAGCCAATAAAGACGGTTCGCAGACGATCATCACGTTAGTGCCGGAAGATGCGGAACAGGTAGGTGTGGACCGGTTCGTACTGAAAGTGAGAAACAGCGACCTGATGCCGCTGCAGCTGGAGGTGAAAGAGGGAAAGAAGGTGACGACCTTGAAGTTGAACAACCCGAAGTGGGTGAGTGAGAAGCCGACGTTCACGATCGAGCCGGATGAGACCACTTTTGTCAATGATTTGCGTTTTTAGAGAAGATGGAAAATAAAGTAAAATGTTTGATTATCGGTAGCGGTCCTGCGGGTTATACCGCCGCTATCTATGCGAGTCGTGCTAACTTAGCACCGGTGTTGATTGAAGGTCCGCAGTTAGGCGGTCAGTTAACGACGACCACTGAAGTGGAGAATTTTCCGGGTTATCCGGATGGTGTAGAACCGTTCACGATGATGGACGACATGCGTCGTCAGGCGGAGCGTTTCGGTACTACTTTCGTTTCGGGTATCGTGACGAAAGTGGATTTCTCCGTCAGTCCGAAGAAGGTATGGGTGGAAGATACGGAGTTGTACGAGGCGGACGCTGTTATCGTTGCTACGGGTGCGAGTGCGAAATATCTGGGTATTGAGAGCGAGCGGACTTATCGCGGTCGCGGCGTGAGTGCCTGTGCGACTTGCGACGGTTTCTTCTACCGCAAAAAGACGGTAGCGGTAGTAGGCGGCGGCGACACGGCCTGCGAGGAGGCAAACTACCTGGCAGGGTTGTGCGAGAAAGTGTATATGATTGTTCGTAAGCCGTTCCTGCGCGCATCGGCGGTGATGCAAGAGCGTGTGCTGAACAACCCGAAGATCGAAGTACTGTTCGAGCATAACACATTGCAGTTGACCGGCGAAGGCAAGGTGCAGGGTGCAGACTTGGTTTACCGCAAAGGAGAGCCGGATGAAGCCATCAAACATATCGATATTGACGGTTTCTTCCTGGCGATCGGTCACCATCCCAATACGGAGTTGTTCAAGGACTATCTGAACCGCGATGCAGAGGGTTATATCCTCGTAGACGGCGACAGTCCGCGCACGAATGTGCCTGGTGTTTTTGCCGCCGGAGACTGTGCGGACCCGCATTACCGTCAAGCAATTGTAGCGGCCGGTTCAGGAGCCAAAGCAGCGATCGAAGCGGATAAGTATGTTAAAAGTTTGTAAAGTGTATAAAGGTTTATAAAGTTTATATTAATCTTAAATTTAATTTGTATGTCAAGCGTAAACAAAGTAATCTTAATCGGAAACGTAGGTGCAGACCCGGAAGTACGTTATTTAGACAGAGGAGTAGCTATTGCCAATTTCAATTTAGCCACGACTGAGCGCGGGTATGTAATGCAGAATGGAACGCAGGTGCCTGATGTGACGGAATGGCACAGTATCGTGTTATGGCGCAACTTAGCCGAATGGGCACAGCAGAACTTGCGCAAGAGCATGAAAGTGTATGTAGAGGGCAAACTGAAAACACGCAGTTGGGAGAAAGACGGACAGATCCGTCGTAAGACCGAAGTGGTAGCAGAGAACATCCAGATTCTCTATCGTCCGGAGATCTACCGGAATGAGGGTGCGAAAGACATCAAGAACGAGGGTGCCAATGATGCTGCCGAGACTTCATTAACAGCAGACACAGATTTTAACGATATTTTCTAATGACCAATAAAGAACGCTATTCGGAATGGGTTGCGAAACAAGAGTACGTACCTATTTCCATGATGCCATGGTGGCTTGATGCTGCCTGTGCAGGCAAGACTTGGGATGTCTTGTTTGCCGAAGACGAGAAGAAAAGAATCGTCGGGGCTCTGCCGTACCTGCTCCGTAAGCGTGCTTTATGGAAATATATCCTGATGCCGCCCTTGTCTCAGACAGGCGGTATATGGGTGGCTCCGGAAGTGACGGGTGACCGCTGGAAGACGGCGGAGGTATGTCGTCAGATCAAGGAGAAGTTGGATAAGATGGGCCTGGCATACTATTACCAGCAGTATATGCCGGGCAGTCTATGCGTGGATGCGATGCGCGGTTTGGGTTTCAAGACCAAAGAGCGGACGACGTACCGCGTGGACGATCTGAGCGACATGGATGCACTGGTTGCCTCGTTCAGCAAGAACAAACGGAGGCAGTTACAGAAAGCTGCTGAGCTGAAGGTGACGCGCTCGATGGAGATAGAAGCGTTCTGCATGTTCCAAGCGGAGTGTATGCAGGCACGTGGTCGCAAGTGCAGTTACAGCCGTGAGTTCCTGCATGTGCTGGAGCGTAAAGCGCGTCGGTTGAAACAATGCGAGATCATCGCCGTTTGCGATTCTGACGGCAGGCCTTATGCTGCTGCTTTCGTTGTTTGGGACCGACGTTTCCTATATTACCTGGTGCCGGTATATGATATCCGTTATAAAGACTCAGGCGCTTCTGCGCTGCTGGTACTGGAAGCCATGAAACTGGCGCGAGAGAAACAGGTGCAGTTTGATTTTGAGGGTTCGATGGATCGCGGTATTGCGCAGCACTACCAGCAGTTCGGATCCAAGCCTGTGACGTATTATGCCGTTGAGAAATACTACAAACCGTTCTTCCGTTTAGCTCTCTGGGTTCAGAAGTTGCGGGAGTGGAAGTTTAGATAATTAGTCATTGAAAGTTTTATTCCTTACACCTTGGTATCCTTCTCCGAAGGATGAGATGTCCGGTCTCTTCGTGCAGAAGCACGTGGAGGCTTTGCGTGCGCAAGGATGCGATGTGCGGGTTATCTTCTCGCAAGGTTTAGGGGACAGTTGGCGTCAGTGGCGCGCTTTGCGACGCGAAGGATGGATGCCGGATGTGGTGCAGTTGAATGTGATCCAGAAACAAGGGTTGCTGGCGATGTGGCTGAAGAGGCGGTACGGCATTCCGTATCTGATCATCGAGCATTGGAGCGGATACCTGCCGGAGAACGGACAGTTCATGCGGATGTCGGCGTATAAGAGACGGCTGTATCAACGCATCGCGGCGCAAGCGGAGCAGGTGCTCTGCGTCAGTCAGAAGTTACAACAGGCGATGCAGGACTGCGGTATCCGGGCACGAGAATGGGGGCTGATCGACAATGTGGTGGATGGGTTCTTTTTTGAAGAGTCGAGAGGTGCTTCCGAGCACTCCGGTACAAGTCGAGAGTCAAGAGTCAAGACCCTTCTGCATGTGAGTTGTTTTGATGAGCGGGCAAAGAATGTGAAGGGACTGCTGCGGGCGGCGAAGATGCTGAGCGAGAGAAGGCAAGACTGGAAACTGGTGCTGGTAGGAACGGGTGTGGATTATACGGACGTCCGGGCTCTTGCGGACACGCTGGAGATCCCTGAAGGGTTGTTGGAATGGACGGGTGAGTTGACGCCGCTGCAAGTGGCGGAGAAGATGCACGAAGCGGATGCTTTTGTGTTGAGCAGCCGGTACGAGACGTATGGTGTGGTACTGGCCGAAGCAGCCGCAGCAGGCTTGCCTATCTTGAGTACACCGGTGGGTATCGCGGAGGAAGTTGCGGACTTGATTGTACCGCAAGAGATCGCGCAGAACAAACCCGGAAGGATGGCGGAGTTTATGGAGACGATCCTTTGGAATACAGAGCACAGAACACAGAATACAGACACCAAGCGTTTTTCTGCCGATTTCATCGGAAAAAAATTGAAGGAGAGTTATGATCGCTGTTTGCATCGCGACATATAACCACGAGGCTTTTATCGCACAGGCGATCGAGAGCGTGCTGATGCAGCAATGCGATGAAGAACTTCGCATATACATCGGCGACGATGCTTCTACGGACGGCACCGCAGCGGTGTGCGAACGCTACGCGGCGGACAAGCGCGTCGTGTACGTGCGGCGAGAGAAGAATATGGGGTTGGTGAACAATACGATCGATCTCTATCGTCGGATTCTGAAGGACGGGTGTGAATATATCGCGATGTTGGACGGGGACGACTACTGGACGGACGAAAAGAAGTTGCAGGTGCAGGTTGATTACCTGCGCGAGCACCCGGAAGTAGGCTTCGTGCACACCAACGGTAGCACTTTATCCGGTTCGAACACCTGGACCTTCGGGCAGCGGGAAGGAGTATATGGGTTGGATTCCCCCGGTTTCGCCAATTGCACTGTGCTATTCCGAGCTAACCTACTGAATGACAAGTTGTTAGACGCCATCGAGGCACAGCATTTTATATGGTTGGACTACCCGCTATACGGGGTCTTTTATCAACAGACACAATGGGTATATCTGCCGCAGAAAACAGCCGTTTGGCGCGACCATGAGTCAGTGTCACAACCGCAGCGTGCAGAGGCTATATTGAAGTTGAAAGAAGAGCGATGCCGAATGTGGAAATGGTTAGACATTCGGTACCCCGGGAAAGTGGGTTATTCGGACCAAGAAGTGCAACACTATCTGTATGAACAACGCCTGAATCTGGTGTACCAATTCCATGACCGAAGTCTCATCACGCCAGAGTTGTTGAACGATTATAAACCGCGTGAATGGAAGCAACGAATAAAGCAAAAAGGGCTCAAAAGCACTATAATATATGCTATTTTACAAAAAATATTGTAAAAAATTTGCGTATGTGCAATTTTTGTTGTAACTTTGTAGCCGATTTTGTAACACGACCTAAAAAACACAAGATATGCAAATCAAGAAATCAGAAAAAGCAAGCTTAGAGAAGGACAAACTCGTTTATGCATTAATGGGTTTGGTTCTTGTGCTCAGTCTATGCTATGTAGCATTGGAATGGGCGCAGGCTGAGGTTCGCGAAGCAGCAGTTGCTAAGAACGAGGAGGCTATTTTCGAAGAAGAGTTGGAAGAGGTAGTTCAGACACAGCAAGAGACCCTTCCTCCTCCCCCGCCGCCTCCTGCACAAGAGATTGAGGAGTTGACGGTAGTGGATGACGATGAAGAGACCGAATCTATTGAGATTAACTCGGAAGATGATCAGGCCGTAGAGATTGAGATTGCTCCGCCTGCAGAGGTAGTAGAGGAAGAAGAGCCGGAAGATGTGATCTTCGTGGTTGTAGAGTCTATGCCTGAGTTCCCGGGTGGTGCAGCAGCGATGTATAAGTTCTTGAGTGAGAACATACGTTACCCGGTTATTGCTCAAGAGAACAACATCCAAGGTCGTGTTATCTGCCAGTTCACGGTGAACAAAGACGGTTCGCTGGTGGATGTAGAGGTAATTCGTCAAGTGGATCCTGCTTTGGACAAAGAGGCTATCCGTGTCATCAAGGCGATGCCGAAGTGGAACCCGGGTAAGCAACGTGGTAAACCGGTACGTGTAAAATACACGATTCCTGTGAACTTCAAACTCCAATAACCGGTTTAGAACCGGAGCAAGCCAGCCATTCGGATAAATGGAGTTAGCTTATAGAGATATAACGTATTGTAAGAATGTCGGTGCCAAACGTGCCGACATTCTTCGTAAAGAGTTAAGTGTGACTACCGCACTTGATTTGTTACGTCAATATCCGTATAAGTATATCGACCGGAGTCGGTTCTATAAGATCGCGGAGTTGGACGACGAGGACACGTATGTGCAGATCGTAGGCGAAGTGACGGAATGGCACACGATAGGTATCGGTAAAGCGCAGCGGTTAAGCGCGACATTCTTCGACGGAACACATCAGTGTGAGTTGGTTTGGTTTCAGGGTGTTAAGTACGTCAAATTACAGCGCGGCGTGAAATATCTGCTGTTCGGTAAGCCAAGTCGTTTTCAGCATATCTATAATTTCGTTCATCCGGAGTTGACGCCTTGGGACAAGGTGACGCCGGAAATGACGCAGGGTCTGGAGCCGTATTACAACACGACGGAGGCGATGAAGCGGCATGGTCTGAACTCAAAGGCGATGCGCACCATCATTGCGGAGTTGTTACCGGAGTTAAAGATGGGAGTGCCGGACACGATCGGGGCAGATATCCTTCAGCGGTATCGGTTGATGAGTCTGACGGACGCGATGATCAATGTGCATTTCCCGAAAGACACGCTGTCGATGCAGAACGCTCGGGCACGGTTGAAGTTCGAGGAGCTGTTCTACGTGCAGTTGCAGATACTAAGGCAGATGAAGCGTCGCGAGCAGAATCCGGGCTTCACGATGCCGATAGTAGGCAGTCGTTTTCACGCGTTGTATAAGGCGTTGCCGTTCGAACTGACCGGTGCCCAGAAACGAGTGATTCACGAGATACACGACGACCTGAAGAGCGGGCACCAGATGAACCGCTTGCTGCAAGGTGATGTGGGTTCGGGTAAGACCTTGGTGGCGTTGATGTGTTGCCTGCTGGCCGTAGACAACGGATATCAGACATGTATCATGGCGCCGACGGAGATCTTGGCTAATCAACACTATGAGACCTTGAAGGCATTCCTGAAACCGTTAGGCGACGCGGTGCATGTGGCTTTACTGACGGGTTCGACGAGTGCCAAGAACCGCGTGCCGATTCATAACGGGTTGATGAACGGTACGATCCATATATTAGTAGGTACGCACGCGTTGCTGGAGGATAAGGTGCAGTGGAATAACTTAGGGTTTGTGGTGATAGACGAGCAACACCGTTTTGGTGTAGCGCAACGGGCTAAGTTATGGACGAAGAACCGGCGCGTCGCCGGAGACGGACATGCGATGCCGGATGTTCCGCCGCATATCTTAGTTATGACGGCGACGCCTATACCGAGAACGCTTGCTATGACGGTGTACGGCGACCTGCATGTGAGTATTATTGATGAGTTACCGCCGGGACGTAAACCGATTCAGACGATTCACTATAATCTTAATCGCCGCGCGCAGGTGTATGCGTTCATGCGGAAACAGATAGATGAAGGACGGCAAGTATATGTCGTTTATCCGCTGATTAAGGAGAACGAGAAGATGGACCTGCTGGATTTGCAGAACGGGTTCAATGAGTTATGTGAGGCGTTCCCGGAATATAAGATCTCGATGGTGCACGGCCAGATGAAGGCAGCAGATAAGGATCTTCAGATGCAGCGATTCGTGAGCGGCGAGACACAGATCTTAGTGGCGACGACGGTTATTGAGGTAGGTGTGAATGTGCCGAATGCGACGGTAATGATGATTCAGAACGCAGAGCGGTTCGGTTTGAGTCAGTTACACCAGTTACGCGGTCGCGTGGGCCGTGGAGGCAGTCAGAGTTATTGCGTGCTGCTGACAGACAATGAGATCAGTTCGGACACCCGCAAGCGCATGAATATCATGGTGGAGACGAATGACGGTTTCCGCATCGCCGAGGCGGACTTGCAGCTACGCGGCCCCGGTGACTTGGAAGGCACGCAACAGTCGGGTACGCCGTTTGATCTGCATATTGCTAATCTGGCGACGGACGGAAGGTTAGTAGCCTTGGCGCGTCAGGCCGCGAAAGACATACTGGATGTTGATCCGTTGCTGGAAGACGAGAAGAACCGGATATACAAAAACCAGCTTGACACTTTACGTATCAAGCAGGCTTATAATTGGGGCGAGATAAGTTAATTACATATCGTCGTGAGCGTGCAATGACTGCACATACTTTGCATGCGCCATTTTAACTCGCTTCAACTCACTCGGTTTGTCGAATTGCTGACGACGACGGAGCTCTTTAACGACACCCGTCTTATCGAATTTGCGTTTGAATTTCTTGATCGCGCGCTCGATGTTCTCACCTTCTTTAACAGGAACGATAATCATTGCATACACCTCCTTTCTTGTACCCAGGGCCGGGATCGAACCGGCACGGTTTCCCATTGGTGTTTGAGACCAACGCGTCTACCAATTCCGCCACCTGGGCTTCGCGCGTGAGCGCGAACTAATTCGCTTATTAGGCGAAAAAGCGTGCAAAAGTACTGCTTTTTTTTGAATTGACCAAATTTTAGGCACTTTTTTTTGCATAAATGCGCATTTTTTTGTATTTTTGCGCTCAAATTGAATGAATGATGGACGAATTTTTCAGTAGAAGTGAAGCATTATTGGGTGCAAAGGCGATGGAAGCGCTGCGTACGAAGAGGGTTATTATCTTCGGTGTAGGGGGTGTGGGTTCGTATGCCGCAGAGGCATTGGTGCGTACAGGACTGACGCACTTGACGATCGTGGACGGGGATACCGTACAACCAAGTAATATCAACCGTCAACTGCCGGCTACGCGAGCTACGATGGGCATGCCGAAAGTGGAGGCTTTGAAAGCACGGTTGCTGGAAATCAACCCGGAGGCGGAGATAAAGGCGATAGCGGAGATGATTAATGGCGAATGGTTAATGGCGAATGGATTAGAGGGGTATGACTTTGTAATTGATGCCATCGATAGCGTGAATGATAAGACAGACCTTATAATATACGCGACGCGCGCACGCGTAAAGATCTTCAGTTCGATGGGTGCGGCTTTGCGTTTTGATCCGACGAAGGTGACGACAGGAGAGTTAATGGATATCAAGGGGGACGCGTTAGCTAAGGCTGTCCGTGCACGGATGAAGAAACTGGATGTTCATCCATACAAAAAAGTACGCTGCGTCTATTCGAGCGAACAGGCGCAGCGCTGTGAGACACGAGGCTCATTGATGCAAGTGACGGCAGTATTTGGCTTAACACTCACATCCCTCGTCATTTCCGATATTACAAACCAAGCGAAGCTTTGATAGCGGGAACGCGGGCATCGGCTTCCGCGGTGCAGCGCTCGTAGTCAGCGCCTGTGAACGGCTTGCCAGACTTAACCGGGATCTCGAAGTAGAACTTGATCTTCGGTTCGGTTCCTGACGGACGAACGGAAACCTTGAGGCCACCTTCGGTGAAGTACTGGAGTACGTTCGAAGTAGCGTTCAACGGCATCTCGATCGGGCTCTCAACCCACTTACCGTCCTTGAGTTCCTGTTGCTTGAGGAGCTTGAAGTCTTTGATCTTGATGACTTTCTCGCCTGCGATTTCCTTCGGAGCATTCGCACGGTAGTCAACCATCATCTGTGAGATCTCTTCTGCACCCGTCTTACCCGGACGAACGACGTTGATGGTCGTCTCTTTCTGGAAGCCATAGTCCTCGTAGATCTTAAGCAGGTAGTCATAGAGGGTCATGCCGTTATCCTTTGCGTACGCAGCGATTTCGCAGATCAAGCAGATAGCCGAAGGCGAGCATTTATCACGTACTGCATCGTACGGCAGGAAGCCGAAGGACTCCTCACCGCCACCGATATATTTGCGTTTGCCTTCCCACATGCGGATACGGTTAGCAATCCACTTGAAG
>JAFXYK010000012.1 GCA_017541805.1 Paludibacteraceae bacterium | reverse complement strand
CAACTCAACCTGCTCGGTCAACGCATCCATGATAAATGGCCGGAAGTGGAGCTGTATGCCACCTACTCTTCCACCGAGATGTCGGCTACATTCTCGGAGTGCGAGTACGCCTGCGGCGGACATGTGCACCCCGAACTGATCATTGTCGAGATGATTGGAGAAGATGATAAACCCGTGCCCGACGGCCAACCGGGCGAGATCGTCATCTCCACTCTGGGCGTGGAAGGTATGCCGTTGCTGCGTTTCCGCACCGGTGACATAGCCGCCAAAGTGGCTGCGCCCTGTGCTTGCGGACGAAACAGTTATCGACTCACGCCGCTCATCGGACGCAAGCATAATATGATCAAACTCAAGGGAACGACGATTTATCCTCCGGCTATCAACGATGTGCTGGATAACACGCCGTTTGTAGGAAACTATGTGGTAGTAGTGCGTCCTTCGGACGCAGGTACGGACGAAGTGGTGGTACGAATCAGTTTGTGTGACAGCACCATCCTACCCGACGAGGCCATCAAGTCCCTCAAAGACCACTTCCGCTCTCGTCTGCGCGTAGCACCGAAAGTGGAGATATTACCGGCCGATGTGATCCAACAGATCAATTTCCCGGCGAAAAGCCGCAAACCCGTCAAGTTCATCGATGAACGATGAGAAACCGCTTGCTGCACATATATGATTGGTTGAACAACCATCGCCGATGGCTGTGGATAGGTGTAATAGCTATCCTGTTACCGCTTGTCGGCTTGGCGGTTTCACTGCGATATAACGAAGATATCCTGGATTTTCTGCCGGCTACCAAAGAAGAGCGCGCAGAGTTTCAGCAATTGCAGTCGCAGCAATCTGCCTCACGCTTGGTGCTTATCATTGAAGGCGACAGCCTTTGTGAAGAAGCTATGGAGCTATGTGAAGAACGGTTGCCGGAATTGCAGACGGATTTGGATTTGAGTGAACAGTTAGAACCGATATACGCACACATGCCCTGTTTTATTGCAGACAGCATATACGACCGGTTCGATTCGCTCTTTACACCCCAAGCTATTCATGAGGTGCTACTCAAGGATCAAGCAATCCTTGCCACCCCAGGTGCCTCCATGCTTACTTATGCCATCCAGTCGGATCCCTTGGGATTGATTCCACTCACGAGTTTCCAGGCTAACACAACGAAGCAAGACAGAGTCTTTGCGTTCTACGACAGTCCCTACGGAGGCACGGAAACCAAACAAAACGCAGCCCTCATTGACTCTCTGCAGGCCATCACCGACGAAATAGCAGCAATCTATCCGAATCTTCACATCCGATGGGTAGGCGCGCCGGTGATAGCCGTTGGAAATGCCAAGCGAATCAAGACGGACACCTTGATTTGCATCGCGCTTTCTCTCGTCCTTATCATTGCTTTACTGGCTTATGCTTTCCCCCGACGACGCGACCTATGGCTTATCCTGCTCGCTGTCTCCTTCGGCTGGTTAACAGGCATGGCCGCGCTACGGCTCGTCACGCCTGCCGTAAGCGCCATCGTCTTAGGTATCGGCAGTGTCCTCATCGGTATTGCCGTGAACTACCCGCTTCACCTGCTGGTACATCAACGCTACACTACTTCCGTGCGACAAACACTTGAAGAAGTGCTATCTCCGCTGGTTGTAGGAAATATCACCACAGTGGCTGCCTTCCTTGCGCTCATACCGCTGCAAGCCTCTGCGATGCGCCATTTAGGCATCTTTGCCGCCGCCATGCTCATCGGAACAATCCTGTTCTGCGTCTTTATTCTCCCGCACCTCATGTCGGCGCAACCCACCAAGATTCGTGAGATCAAACTGCCTAATTACCAATCACACATCACATCTCACCATTCTCAGATAGCCGTTCTCTGCGTCACTCTGCTAATGGGAGCATACTTACTCCTTACACCGTCCTCTCCTCTTTTCGACTCCAACCTAAGTCATATCAACTATATGACCGACCAGCAACGGGCGGACATGGCGCTCTTTGAATCGAAACGAGGAGATGCTACACGCTGGGAACAGTATTGGGAGACGCATAACAAAGCAGAACTTATTAAGAATATCCAAACAGAAGCAACTGAGGTCGGTTTTAAACCCGAAGCGTTTGCGCCCTTCTATACCCACCTCATGGAGGCAGACACTACCCCACCTTTCGAGATCTCCAATCTGGCAGAACGGCTCAGCGAGGACTTCGATTACATCGGCCTGTGCTGCAGTCTTATCGTCTTCCTCTTCCTGTGGTTCAGTTTCCGCAATATATGGTTGGCACTGATAGCGTTTATTCCAATGGCGCTCAGTTGGATCTGGATCTTCGGGCTGATGCAACTCTTCGGCCTGCAGTTTAATATCGTCAACATCATCCTGGCTACATTTATCTTCGGTCAGGGCGATGACTACACCATTTTTATCGTCGAAGGGCTGCTGTACGAACATCGCACCGGCAAACAGATTTTGCCGCAATACCGTCAGTCGATTCTCTTGTCGGCGCTTATCATGTTTATTGGCATCGGCATCCTGGCACTCGCCGTACATCCGGCAATGCATTCACTCGGCGTCATCACGCTCATCGGCATGTCTGTGGTGCTGATAATGGCAATAACAATCCCACCACTCTTGTTCAGAATGGTGAAACGCTTCATCCGATAAAGGGCACAAAAAAGCACCGTGTAGTATTTTTGCGCGAGAAAACTTCCTTAAGATAGGATTTGAGGCCTGCTTTTTCCTTTGTAATCCGACCACCTCATCGCTACCATTGCTGGGTCACGGCGTAGAGTATCGGCACGCCATTAGTGAAGCATATGCACTCGGTTAGATGTTTTTTGTTGAGTTTTCCGGTCTCGTCACTACACGATGCCGTTTTAATTTCTATGCCAACCGAACGTCAATACAATTCGGTGGGTGTCTGCATGCATGTCGTAAGGCCGTGCAGTCTCATGTGCATACAGGTTGATATTCTGCCAGCGATACTGATATGCTGCCTGAACCAAGAAGAACGCACCGCGGTATCCGATTGCGAACGAAGCATACTGCGTCTGTCGCGGGTGAAGGAAATACGTATCTTGGCGATCAAAAGTAGGATCTATCGGAACAATATCCGTGGCAGGTTTGAACGTACTCTCGTACGCATAGCCGGCGTTGATATACATGCCCAGCACAGGAATCACTTCTACTCCTGCACGCAAGGAATGAACCGCCGGTTCTTTCAACTGCTTGATATAATCATGCTGCAGCGAAATCATGCCGTAGGCGCCGATCTGGAATGCTACCGACGAACTCACATGCAGCGGTAGATGGAAACTTCGATCCGCGAACGTGATATCCGGAGCTACCGAATGACGCAACGAATCCGTTTGGGCGCTGAACGTACCTGAAGAATAAGTACGTAATACACCTAACGACGGGGTCTGAAGACCGATTCCCAAGCGCAGCCACTTCGTCGGACGGTAGAGCAAACCGAAGGAGAAATCACAGCTTACACCTTTATATTGCAGCCCGGAGTTGTTTTTGTTATACAACTGAACCCCTTCGGTATTAAAAGCATCGAAAGTCTCTTTATAAATCGCATCGCCGGAAAGCAAGTAATCCTGTACATGAATACCCATGCCCACATACCAGCGATGGCCGATATTGAGCGACCAGTCGAAACTGTATTCATTCACATAGCCCCATT
>JAFXYK010000095.1 GCA_017541805.1 Paludibacteraceae bacterium | reverse complement strand
TCTTTGCGCAGTTCGACGAACTTACTGTAGTTGACGTTATAATCGTATATACGGCCGAGAGTGATCTCTATCGTTCGCGGGCATACATTATCGATGAAAGCGCGGTCGTGACTGACCATCAGTACGGCCGAAGGACTGGATTTGAGGAAGTCCTCGAGCCATTGAATGGACTCGATATCAAGGTGATTCGTCGGCTCGTCCAGCAGGAGCAGATCAGGATGGCTCAATAAAATCTTCGCCAGCTCGATTCGCATACGCCATCCGCCGGAGAACTCCGAACACGGTCGGTCGAAATCCTTGCGCTCGAAACCGAGACCGATCACCGTGCGGTCCATCTCGGCTATGAAGCGCGCTTCATCTTCTCCATGAAAAACAGTCATCACTTCGTCTCGGAGGGTGCGGTCATCTTGGAAGAGCATGACCTGCGGCAGGTAGCCGATCGTCATATCTGCATCACGCGCGATGCGACCGGAGGTAGGCTGGTACTCACCTGCGATGAGTCGCAGCAGCGTCGTCTTACCCGCTCCGTTCTTACCCACCAAGGCAATCCGTTCCTTACGGTTGATGAGGAACGTGATGTCGTCCAGCACAGGGCGGGACGAGAACTCCATCGATATGTGGTCAATGGTCAGCATTCTGTCCGTATAGTTTGGTATTAAGGACTCTCCAAAGGATGAGGGTGAGCACGGTGGCTAATGCAAAGTCCACGCCGAGCAATAACCATATATTCCAGTTGCGTCCCAAGATCGCCAAGCCGATAAACAGCAGGCTGACGCTGAGCAGCACACAGGTGGTTTGCAGGTGCGTCATTCCTGTGCGCAGGAGTAGATGGTGAATATGATTCTTATCGGGTTTGAACGGATTACGATGTTGCTTGATACGCGTGAGGCTGACACGGATGGTATCGAAGATAGGAATGGTCATCACGCATATAGCTACGGCAGGCGCTGCATTCATATGATAGACCTCAGGCACGATGTCATACGCGTTCTGTTCGCAGAAACGGAAAACAAACGCGGTCAGCAGGTAGCCCAAAAGCAAACTGCCTGAGTCTCCCATGAATATCTTTCCGCGGTTGCCGAACACGTTATAGATGAAGAACACAGCGAGCGATCCGATCATGCAGATTGCTAGTATCGACCAACTGGTGGAACCTACCAAACCAAAATAGACGGCAAAGAAAAGGCAATAGAGGATACCTAATCCGCTGGCCAAGCCGTCAATGCCATCGATGAGGTTGATGGCATTGATGATGGCAATCAGTACGAACAGGGAGATCAGGTAACTGGGTACCACACCGATCTCTCCGATTCCAAATAGGCCATGCAGGTGCGTCAGACGCAGGTTGCCGAACCCAATGAGTGCGATACCGGCTAAGGCTTCGCCCAATAACTTAGCTAAAGGAGTGAGCACCAACACGTCGTCAATGAAACCGATGGCCATGATAGCGGCGATGCCAATGAGAAAGAACTGATTGTTGGTTAACTGCGAATAGTCGAACAGCAGGTAGGACAGCATGACGCTGAAATAGATATCCAATCCTCCTATATTGGGCACTTCACCGGTGTGACTCATTCGTTTGTTCGGACGGACGACGAATCCTTTCGCTTTGGCAATCCGCAGCACAACAGGCATACCCAGCCAGCCCAACAGGAAACTGACCAACCCGATCAAATAACTGTGATTAATAAAAAACTCTTGCATTTATTGTGGATCTAATTGTTCATAAATGGAATTGTTGCTGATATATTCCGGCACTAACTGCTTCATCATCCGCACGGTAGTGAAGGGTTTAGCCAGTCGGCTGGTCTCGATCAGTTGGTCAATAGCCGGACTGACGGTGTCGAACTCGAACTCCCGTACACGTGCTACCATGATCTTGTCGTTCGCAGTAGGAATCGTCGTCTCTTTTTGGTTCAGCAGTTCTTCGTATAATTTCTCTCCAGGGCGCAGACCGGTGAATACAATCTGGATATCTTTCTCCGGCGTATATCCGGCTAAGCGAATCATGTTCCGAGCCAAGTCAAGTATCTTAACCGGTTGACCCATATCGAAGATGAAGATCTCTCCTCCGTTGCCGAGTGTGCCAGCTTCCATCACGAGGCAGCATGCTTCGGGTATTGTCATGAAATAACGGATGATATCCGGGTGCGTGACGGTAAGTGGTCCTCCGGAGGCTATCTGCTTGCGGAAGAATGGGATGACAGAGCCGTTGCTACCAAGCACATTCCCGAAGCGTGTGGTGATGAACTTGGTGCAATCGGGGTCCGTAGCATGCAGTTTATGGAAGAGCGACTGCACGTATATCTCGGCGATGCGCTTGCTGGCACCCATGATATTCGTCGGGTTGACGGCTTTGTCGGTAGAGATCATCACGAAGCGTTGTACCCCGTATTTGACGGACATATCCGCCATGTTCTTGGTGCCTAACACGTTCGCTTGGATGGCTTCGTTCGGGAAACTCTCCATGAGCGGCACATGCTTGTAGGCGGCTGCGTGATAGACGATGTCGGGCCGCATTTCATGGAAGATTTGCTCGATGCGTTCGCGGTTTCGCACATCTGCGATGACAGGGATGAAACGTGCAGAGGGGAACTGGCTGTGCAGCTCGAGTGCCAAGTCGTGTAAGGGCGACTCGGCGATCTCCAAGAGGATGGTCACTTGCGGTTCGAACTGCTGAATCTGACGCACCAATTCGCTTCCGATACTACCAGCCGCTCCGCTGACCAGCACCACTTTGTTTTGTATAACCTGCCGTACGTTCTCGGTGTTGATATGAATCTGCGGGCGCTCCAGCAGATCCTCGATGTGGATCGAGTCAATACGACCGATTCGCTGCATGTCTATCTCTTCCGCGTTCTCCACCTGTGTGAAATACGGAGTTGTGAGGATACGGATGTTATGGTCAATGAAGATCTGCAGGTCTTTCGCCGGGTTGATCTGTTTCATCTTGATGGGCGAAACGATGACATGCTTCACGCCGCGTTTATGCATCCATTCGAAGAGCGACTCGTTCAGTGGTCGTACCCGCAAGCCTGCCAGGTCATAGCCGTGTTTTTCTTCTTCGTTTGCGATGAAGCCTACCGGCCGATAGGGGTTGTTACCTGAGGCCCGCAGCATCTTGGCTATCGCGAGGCCTGCTGTCTGAGTGCCGTATATCATCACCTGCGGACTGACATTGTTGTGCTCCATCGACTCGCTGAGGGTCTTGATACCTACGCGCAACATATACAGGAGCACGAACGCCATAGGGGCGTAGATAGCCAGCACAGTATTGAGGATAGGGTGCGTGCCATAAAACCGATCCATAAACAGGTTCAGGAACAGCAAACTCGCACCGGTGGTGAAGTTAGCCAACAGCACTTTGATCGTATCGATGAAAGTGGAATAACGCAGGATACCCGTGTAAGTCTGGAAGGCCAGGAAAGCCAGCACTTGTACGCCGATCACAATGAGGTACTGCAGTCCGAGAGACATGGATAACTGACTCAAGTTCAGATAATGCAGAAAACCGCTGCCAATCAACACACTGAGCCAGAACGCGATCGTACATAGCATCGTGTCCAATAGCAATACAGCCCATCGAGGCAGATAGTTGATATTATCGATTTTCATTCTTTGCTATTATTTGTGCAAGGTACTTGCCGGTATAACTCTCTTTGCATGCTGCTATTTGTTCCGGTGTGCCGGTGCAGACGATGTATCCTCCTTCTTTTCCGCCTTCGGGACCCAAGTCGATCACATGGTCGGCTGCCAGTATCACCGCCGGGTTGTGCTCAATGATGATGACCGTGTGGCCGTTGCTAACCAAGCGGTTCAGGGCCTTCAACAGCACTTCTATATCACGATGATGCAGACCTGTTGTCGGCTCGTCGAAGACGAAGATGGTGGGTGTGCTCTCCTCGCCTGCTAAGAACGAGGCTAACTTCACGCGCTGGCTCTCTCCGCCGGATAAGGTGCTGCTGCTCTGACCTAACTGAATATAGCCTAATCCGACGTCCTGCAGCGGTTTGAGTCGCCGTACTATCTTGTCGCATTCCGGGTCCTCGCGGAAGAAATCCAAAGCTTGGTCTACCGTCATACAGAGGATATCGTAGATCGATTTGCCGCGATAATGCACATCCAGCACATCCTGTTTGAACCGCTTGCCGTGACATTGCTCGCACTCCAGCACCAGGTCGGCCATGAACTGCATCTCTATCGTGATCGTTCCTTCACCTTGACATGTCTCGCATCGTCCTCCGGGAACGTTAAACGAGAAATGCGCGGGGCTGTATCCTAACTGATGCGCCAGTGCCTGATCGGCAAACAGACGACGGATCTCGTCGTACGCTTTGAGGTACGTGACTGGGTTACTACGGCTGCTGCGGCTCAAGGGGTTCTGGTCCACAAACTCAATATCGCGCATCAGGTGCATGCTGCCTTTGAGGTGGCCGAAGTCACCCGTATGCTCCGCGAACGAACCACCGTAGTGTTTCTTGAGGGCAGGGTAGAGCACTTTGCTTACAAGACTCGATTTGCCGCTACCGCTCACTCCTGTGACCACGGTCATCACATGCAGCGGGAAGCGCACCGTGAGATTCTTAAGGTTATTCTCGCATGCTCCTTCAATCTCGATATAACTGCTCCAGTGTCGCCGCTGGTTCGGGATGTCGAAATGCATCAACTCTGGGCGAGGAGCGCCTTCATAAACGATTTCACCTCCGTGAATGCCGGCTTTGGGACCCACTTCGATGATATGATCAGCGGCAGCGATGATGTCTTCATCGTGCTCGACAACGACAATGGTGTTGCCTAAGTCGCGTAACTCTTTGAGCACATGGATCAAACGCTCTGTGTCGCGCGGGTGCAGACCGATAGAAGGTTCATCCAGCACGTATAGCGAACCCACCAGGCTACTGCCTAGCGATTTTGCTAAGCTGATGCGCTGGCTCTCTCCGCCGGAGAGGGTGTTACTCTGCCGGTTAAGCGTCAAATAACTCAGTCCTACGTCGTGCATGAACTGCAGGCGTTTGTTGATCTCTACGAGTAAAGTCTCGGCGGTTTGGTGCTCGATAGGCGTCAGTTCGATATGCGCGAACCACTCCTGCAGTTCGGCTATCGTCATGGCGCATACCTGCTGGATGTTCTTGCCGCTCACCAACACGTATTCCGCCTCTTTGCGCAAGTGGAAACCGCGGCAGACAGGACAAGTGGTACGTCCTTTGAACCGCGCCAGCAACACTTTATATTGGATTTTGTTATATTGTTTCTCTTCGATCTCTTTGAAGAAAGCGTGCAGGCCTTTGAACCACTCATTGCCGGTCCAAAGCAGCATCTTCTGCTCGGGACTCAACGCGTAGAACGGAGTGTGTATCGGGAAATCGAATTTCGCAGCGTTGTAGATCAGGTCTTCTTGCCATTTCTTCATCGTCTCGCCCTGCCAGCATGCTACTGCGCCTTCGTATATCGATTTGGACTTATCCGGAATGACCAAATCTTCGTCAATACCCATCACGATGCCGACGCCTTTGCATTCCGGGCAGGCACCAACGGGATTGTTGAAATCAAAGAGGTGCTCGCTGGGTTCGATAAACTGAATACCGTCGGCCTCAAAGCGCTCCGAGAACACTTTCTCTTTTTTGTTCACCCACACCCGGCATTCGCCGTGCCCTTCAAAGAAAGCGGTCTGTACACTGTCGGCGAAGCGGTTACTGGTCGCCTGTTCATGATCGACAACGATGCGGTCCACTAAGAGGAACGCTTCATGTCCTTCCGCTTGGCGCCAAGCCTCATCATCTAACCGTACGGTGTCACCGTCTATCAAGAGGCGACTGAAACCCTGACTCTGCCACAACGCCAACTGCTCCTGCAGCGTACGTCCTTCCGGCAGGCGAATAGGACTAAGCAGGTAGAGACGCGTGTCTATCGCCTGCTCCTCCATGTATTGCACCACATCGCGGATCGTATTCTTTTTTACCTCCTGCCCGCTCACGGGTGAGTACGTATGGCCTACGCGCGCGTAAAGCAACTTTAGATAGTCGTATATCTCCGTTACCGTACCAACGGTTGAACGGGGATTACGGCTGGTTACTTTCTGTTGGATAGCAATAGCCGGAGGGATACCTTCTATCTTATCCACTTCCGGCTTTTGCATACGTCCCATAAACTGACGTGCGTACGCACTCAGACTCTCCACATAACGACGTTGACCTTCGGCATACAAGGTGTCGAACGCCAGCGAACTCTTGCCGCTGCCGCTCACACCGGTCACCACAACTAACTTATTGCGCGGTATATCTACCGTTACATGTTTTAAGTTGTGTGTGTCCGCTCCTTCTATGCGAATATAGTCTTCTGTCACTTAGTGCATCGCTTTCTCCGCTTCCTGACGCAGGTGATCGATCGTTGCCATCGTCTGCGCATTCGTCGTATCTTTCTGCTGTGCCGTCAGTTTCGGTACACGAATAGGCGTTCCGACTACAATCACATTCGGGTTCGTCAAGTGATCTTTGTTGGCGTCATAGAGGTACGGCCAGTATATCTTCGAGCCGTAGTATTTCTTGGCGATCCATGCCAGACGACTACCTTCTGTGATGGCCTCCGTCTTCAGCATTTTCTTATATACCTGCTCTTCGATGACGATCGTCTCTACTGCTTCTTCGGCAGGTGTTTGTGCAGGAACAACTTCTGCTCCTTCCGGCGTAGCTTCTGCGCTTTGTTCGGTAGCGGTGACACCACTCTCTTCAGTGAAGGATGCGGTGTTTCCGTCTTGGTCTGCAGCCTGTTTGTCTTCTTCCTTCACTTGCTCCTTGAGGTTCTTGTCAATGAAATCCTTGATCCAAGTGCGGATCTCCTGGCGGAAGAAATAATAGGCCACACCGGCGAGGATCAACAGGATGATCACGCAGATGAGGGTATCGCGCCAGAAATGATGTTTCTTCTTTTTCTTCGGTTCCTCTACCGGTTCTTCTGCCTGTTCTACCGGCGTTTCGGGAACTACAAACGGAATAGGCTCCGGTGTCGGTTCTACAACGGGTTCTGGTTCAACAACAGGTGCGGGTTCTGCAACGGGCTCTGGCTCAATAACGGGTTCGGGTGCTACTACCGGCGCAGCTTGCTCTACTACCGGTGCTTCTTTCTTGGCGGGTTTCTTCGGCTTGGCAGCTGCTTTCTTTGCCTTTGGAGCCGGTTTGGCTTCCTCTTTGGGATTCTGACCCAACTCACCTAAGATATCTACGATCTCAGCCGCCTGTGCACCGAGTTTCTCCAGCGGGTCATTGCTAACCGGAGCAGCTGCTTTCGCTTTCTTGCTCTTCTTCGGCGCTGCTGCAGGCTTGGCTTTTGTTACCGCTGCATTTTTCTCCACCAGCTCTTTGACACCAGCTTCGGCGTTGAATACCACTTTGTTGTATCCGGGAATGGTGATCTCTTCTCCAGTGGCTACGTTGACACTCTTGCGAGGAGCAACGGCTTGTAACTTAAAAGTGCCTAAGCCATTGATTTTCACTTGTTTCTCTGTCTTCAGCGCTTCAATAACCTGCGCCTGCAGACTGCTCAGGAAGGCTCCTGCAGTCTTTTCGCTAACACCTGCACGAATAGCTATCGTACGACGTAATTCCGTCCAACTGATCTTTTCTGCCATGGTTTAGATATTTTTTAAAGTGTCTTTCAAATTGTTTACCGGCTTGAACGCAATCTGCTTTTTACTCGGCGCGATAGTACGTTCACCTGTCTGCGGATGAACGATAGTGCGCTCTTTGCGTTCCTTGACTTCCAGCGAGCCTATACCTTGCAACTGGATGACATTTCCTGCCATCAAGTTCTCGCGCACTACGGCTGTGGTGGTGGACAGTAATTGTTCTGTCTCTTTCTTGCTAAGGCCTGATGCATTACCGATCAAGCCGATTAATTCTTTCGTTAACATATTATTCCGTATAAATCAAATTCTTCTGCTTTGGTGATCTTCACGTTGACGAAGTCGCCTTCTTTCACCTTTAACCTTTCACCTTTCACCTCTATCAGCACTTCGCAGTCCACTTCGGGACTGTCGTATTGGGTACGTCCTATCCAGTAGTCTCCTTCTTGCCGATCAATAATAACCCGTTCGGTTTTTCCCACTTTGGCGGCCATCAGTTCGCCGCTGATCACCTGTTGAATGGCCATCAACTCTTCCACGCGTCGGTCTTTTATTTCCTGCGGGATGTCGTCTTTATAATGCTTATTGGCGTACGTGCCTTCCTCGTCGGAGTAGGCGAAACATCCCATTCGATCAAATCGCATCTCTTTCACCCATTCTTTGAGCTCTTCAAAATCCTCTTCTGTCTCACCCGGATGACCTACGAGCAGGGTAGTGCGAATACATATTCCCGGCACTTGCTCCCGAATCTTACGAATCAACGCATCTTGCTCTGCGCGGTTGATATGTCGGCGCATGAGCGTGAGCATGTGGTTCGTACAGTGTTGCAGCGCAATATCGAGGTATTTGCATATATTTTCATGCCGCGCCATCACGTCGAGCAGTTCTTCCGGAAAATCCGTCGGATAAGCGTAATGCAGTCGAATCCATTCAACACCATCTATCTGCGCCATCTCGTCTATCAGTTCGGGCAGCATGTGCCGTTTCTCGAGGTCCAGACCGTAACTGCTCAGGTCTTGTGCGATGACATTGAACTCCTTCACGCCTTGGCTTATCAACCACCTTACTTCCGTCAATATCTCCTCTTTGGGTCGGCTGGTGTGTCTGCCTGTTATCAGCGGTATTGCGCAGTAGGAACACATGCGGTTACATCCTTCCGAGATCTTCAGGTACGCGTAGTGTTTGGGCGTTGTTATATGCCGCTCATACCACGGGTAAAGTCTAGGATTTATAGCTGATTCGTAGGATCCGAGTAGTGCGGTGATGCCTTCGAAATCAAACTTGCCGAAGTACGCATCCACTTCAGGCAGTTCCGCTTCGAGTTCGGCGCGGTAGCGCTCGCTCAGACAACCCATCACGATGAGTTGGCGCAGTTGATGCTTTTTCTTTCGCTCCGCCATTTGGAGAATCATATTGATACTCTCTTCTTTGGCATCGCCGATGAAACCGCAGGTGTTGATCACGCATATCTCACCTTTGGGTTGCTCCGGGTCGTGTACACAACGCCAACCGACAGCTTCTAACTGCCGCATCACGCGCTCGGCATCCACTAAGTTCTTCGAGCAGCCCAGCGTTATGAAATCCACAACTCCTTTTTGCATCAGTTACCTAAGTCGCAGTGGAACTTGAGTCGAACGAGCCGCACATGCATCTCATCGTAATAATCCTCACCCAGTTCCTCCATCGCTTTCTTGATATTGTCGTTATCGGCATTCTTGAAGTAGTCATATATCTCCGCTTCTTCGTCGGGATCCACCACCTCTTTGATGAAATAGTTGATGTTGATCTTCGTACCGCTGAAGACGATCGCCTCCAGTTCGTCCATCATCTCTTCCATTGACATGCCGTTGCTCTCCGCCAAATCGTCCAGATCGACGCGACGGTCGATCGCCTGGATGATCTGTTTTTTACGGGTAGATTTCTTGGCTACGGTGCGAATACGCAGGTCTTCGGGGCGAATAATCTCATTCTCGTCGACATACTCCTTGATGATCTTCAGGAACTCGTCGCCGTAGCGTTTGGCTTTGGCTACGCCGACGCCCGGGATGAGCAGCAACTCCTCCATGGTGATCGGGTAGGTAGTTGCCATCGCCTCCAGACTCGGATCTTGGAAGATGACGAACGGCGGCACATCGTTTTTCTTCGCTACCTTACGGCGGATATCCTTCAAGATCGAGTAGAGCACCTCGTCTGCTGCGGCACAAGTGGCAGCTGCGCCGTCCATCATGTCTTCGTCTTCGTCCTGCACCTCTATCGGCACTTCGAACTTACCCGGTTTGCGAATGAATTTCAGTCCGTCTTTCTGCAGCTTCAGGTCGCCGTACGAATCGACATCTTTCTTGATCATTCCTACCAGCAGCGCTTGACGTAAGATAGCATGTAGCGTGCTCTCTTCCACATCGCTCGCGGCGCCGAAGTTATCCAACTCGTCGTGATGGTAACTCATCACTTCCGCGGTCTGGTTACCGTGCAGGATATCTACGATATGTTCCGCGCGGTGCTTCTCGTTCACTTGCTGAATCGTCTCCAGCGCGATCTGCAGCAACTCACTCGCGTCGATCTGCTTGTACGTCTTGCGGCAGTTATCGCAGTTACCGCATTTCTCCTCCGTATATTCCTCGCCGAAATAGTGCAGCAGCAGTTTGCGGCGGCATATCGTGCTCTCCGCGTAACTCTGGGTCTCGAACAACAGCTGGTTGCCGATACCTATCTCTTTGGGCGTCTTATCTTTCTGGAAACGGCGCAAACGCTCGATGTCGTCCGGGCTATAGAAACAGATACACTGTCCTTCGCCTCCGTCGCGACCTGCGCGGCCTGTCTCCTGGTAGTATCCTTCCAGCGATTTCGGGATGTCATAGTGCACGACGAAGCGTACGTCGGGTTTGTCGATACCCATTCCAAAGGCGATGGTAGCTACGATCACTTGACATTCCTCCATTAGGAACGCATCCTGGTTCGCCGTACGCGTTGCGGCATCCATACCGGCGTGATAAGGGCGCGCCGAGATACCGTTCACTTGCAGCACTTGCGCCAGATCTTCCACTTCTTTGCGGGCCAAGCAATAGACGATACCGCTCTTGCCTTCCATGCCGCGGATAAAACGTACCAGGTCTTTATCCACCTCTTCCGTCTTCGGCCGTACTTCGTAGTAGAGGTTCGGACGGTTGAAACTGCTCTTGAACACCGTGGCATCCATCATTCCCAGATTCTTCTGGATATCTTTCTGCACCTTAGGTGTCGCCGTAGCGGTCAGCGCGATGATCGGCGCTTTACCGATGCGCTGCACCATGCTCTTGATTTGACTGTATTCGGGACGGAAATCATGTCCCCATTCGGAGATACAATGTGCCTCATCTACTGCGTAGAAACTGATCTTCACGCCCTTCAGGAAATCGACATTCTCCCCCTTGTTCAGACTCTCCGGCGCCAGATACAACAACTTCGTCTTACCCGCCAAAACATCCTCTTTGACCGCCGTGATCTCCGGCCGGCTCAGACTGGAGTTGATAAAATGCGCTACGCCTTCTTCCTCCGAGTAGTTACTCATCGCATCTACCTGGTTTTTCATCAACGCAATAAGCGGCGATATGACGATCGCCACTCCATCCATGATTAACGACGGTAACTGAAAACACAAACTCTTTCCTCCGCCCGTTGGCATCAAGACGAACGTGTCTTTGCCCTCCATCACATTGGTGATAATGGCCTCCTGATTGCCTTTGAACGTATCAAACCCGAAATAGGTTTGCAGCGCCTTCACTAATTCCTCATGTGTTACTTTCATAATATTCTTTTGTCTATCGACTCGTAATCGGCTGCAAAGATACAATTTTTATTTTATATATGCAATACCTTAGGTATTTTTTTTCATTTTTTTTGTAAGACATACTTTTTCCGGCTTTCTTTTGTTCTTAGCAAATACGGCACATTAATGTTTGGAAAAATCAATATTTGGCGAAAAAAAGAACAAAATTTTCAAAAAAAATACACAAAACTCTTGCGTGTTTGAAAAAAAAGCAGTAATTTTGTGCCCGATTTGTAATGTGTATGTTGCAAATAATGCATAATTATCGATAATGTATAACTGAATATAGTGCCATGCAGAAACGAAATTTATCCTTTCTTCAACTCTTCAATCTGAGTTTCGGATTCTTCGGAGTGCAGATTGCTTATGCTCTCCAAAATGCCAATATTTCGCGTATCTTTGCGACTTTGGGTGCAGACCCTCATGAGTTGTCTTTCTTCTGGATTCTGCCGCCGCTGATGGGTATGATCGTTCAGCCGCTGGTGGGTAAATACTCCGATAAGACCTGGACGCGTCTCGGTCGTCGTAAACCGTATCTGCTCGTCGGTGCGCTCATCGCATTGGCGGTGATGGTATTGTTGCCGAATGCCGGTAACTTCAGTTTCGGTCAGGCCGTCTTCCTGGGTCTGAATGCGGCGATGTGGTTCGGTCTCTTCAGTCTGATGTTCCTCGATACTTCGCTTAATATTGCTATGCAACCGTTCAAGATGATGGTGGGTGACATGGTGAACGAGGAGCAGAAGGGTACGGCGTATGCTATCCAGTCGGCGCTCTGTAATGCCGGCTCGGTAGTGGGATACCTCCTTCCGATTTCCTTGACGTGGATCGGTATTGCCAACACGGCTCCGGAGGGCGTGATCCCGAATACGGTGAAGTGGTCGTTCTATTTGGGCGCAGCTATCCTGATCCTCTGCTCGCTGTACACCTTCATGACGGTGAAAGAGATGAACCCGGAGGAGTACGCCGAGTTCCATGGTCTCAAGGCGAAGAAAGAAGAGAAGAAAGAGGAGAAGGGCTTTATCCAGCTGCTCAAGGAAGCTCCTTCGGCTTTCTGGACCGTTGGTCTTGTTCAGTTCTTCTGCTGGGCAGCGTTCCTCTATATGTGGAATTATTCGAATGGCGCTATTGCGGTTAACTGCTTCGGTTGGGACGGCGCGGATACCCAAGTGGCTGCTTTCCAGGATGCCGGTAACTGGGTAGGCGTTGTGTTCTGCATCCAGGCGCTCGGTTCGCTTTTGTGGGCAGCTTTCCTGCCTTGGCTGGAGAAACGTTTCCATAACAAGGGTGCATACTCTATCTCTCTTATCGTTGGTGCGATCGGATTTATCTCTGCTTATTTCGTAACGGATCAATATATCCTCTTCGGCAGTTACTTGCTGATCGGTGCGGCTTGGGCAGCTATGCTGGCATTGCCGTTCACCATCGTTACGAATGCCATCAAGGGCGGTAACATGGGTTACTACTTGGGTCTGTTCAACTGTACGATCTGTCTGCCGCAGATCATTGCAGCCCTCCTTGGCGGCATACTCCTTACCAATATATGCGGAGGCGCGCAGGCGGGCATGTTGGTTGTCTCCGGCGTCCTGCTCCTCTGTGGTGCAGCGGCTGTATTTATTATTAAGGAGAAAGAATAATAATATTCGAAACATAACAAACAAAAAAATATAATCTATTATGAAAAACAAACTACTTGTAAGTGTATTCGCAATGGCGATAGCAGCGTTTGCTTTCACTTCTTGCGAAACCAAGTCTGACGTCACAGCTGTTTGTTCCGACATGGTAAAGGAGAGCATACATGGCACTCCTCGTAGCCTTGTAACGCTTGAGGGACAAACCCTTTCCATCGAAGAGTATGATTTCATTGGTGGAGTGAATGACAACCGCTTGATCCATCGTTACATTGCTTTCGGTAACGGAACGTCCTCTCCCAAAACGGTGGACACTCTTCAGTTTACGTATGGTGACTGGGAGGAGCACAACACGCAGTATTATCTGGATGTGACTGCGAAAGACGGCGTGCCTTTCAAACTGATTTACAGAGGCAACGCATTCATTACCCCGGACGGCAAAGTGATCGGTGGTGAGGCAAGCGACAATGTGGCGCGCGTGGAGAAACTGGAGAAGGTGACTAACAGTCTGCCCAATACCTCTTGGGAAGGCTCATACGAAGGCGACTTCGTGTTGGATAGCGTGTTCCGCGATTCCATCCGTACGCGTTTCATTCCGCCCGTAACCTATATTACGGATACCATCTTAGTCTTTGATAGAATGGATACTGTTTCGGCAGATACCACCTGTTTCTATATCTTGGAATTCAACCGTGATGCAACGACCTTTGCGAACACCGGACATTACTATCGTAAAGAGGTTCGTACGAAATACGATCTGAAGACGCACACCTGTGATACGGTTAGTGTAAATATTAAGGAATATGAAAGCAACTGGTTCATTGATGCGTTCACTTCTGATTCACGTTTCTCTGTAGGATTCGTCAGCATCACCCCGGGTGTTGAGGGTGACGTCCTGAGCATCTCTAAATTCGTGATGAATGATCCGTCCAAACCTGATGGATTCATATACAAAGGCGCTAACTTTACACGTCTTCCTTAACCTGTTATATCAACGAATCTAAATAATACGAAACAATGAAAAAGACTTATATGAAAATGATGCGTACTCTCTCCGTCGCACTTATGTTGTGGCTGGGAACAGCGGCTGCTATAGCACAGATTGCAGTGCAAGGTACCGTAGTGGACATCGCTGATGGAGAACCCGTTATCGGTGCGTCCATCTTGGAAATCGGTACCACCAACGGTACTATTACCGATTTTGACGGTCATTTCAACCTCACGGTTCAACCCGGAGCGAAACTCCAGATCTCTTATATGGGTTATAAGACCCAAGAGCAGGCTGCCGCTCCTTCCATGTATATCCGCTTGGGCGAAGATACGGAGTTGTTGGACGAAGTCGTTGTAGTTGGTTACGGTGTCGTTAAGAAAAGCGATGCTACCGGATCGGTTACCGCGATCAAGCCGGATGACATGAACAAAGCCCTCACTACCACCGCAACGGATATGTTGTCCGGTAAAATCGCCGGTGTGAACATCACTTCTGACGGTGGTACTCCTGGTGGTGGCGCTTCGATCCGTATTCGTGGTGGTTCGTCTCTGAACGCATCCAACGACCCGTTGATCGTCATCGATGGTCTGGCTATGGATAACAATGGTATTCAAGGTGTGGCTAACCCCCTCTCGCTGGTGAACCCGAACGATATCGAGACCTTCACCGTCCTCAAGGATGCTTCG
>JAFXYK010000094.1 GCA_017541805.1 Paludibacteraceae bacterium | reverse complement strand
GTGGAAGCCTGTCCCCATAGGTGAAGGGTACAACTTGCCAAGGCAACAATAAGCAATAATTTTGATATTTTTCTCATATCTAAAAATGTTGTATATTCCTTACAAAATCTCAATTTCTACACGGCGGTTGTTCTGACGACCTTCTTCGGTGTCGTTGGTGTCAATCGGTTGTGTCTCACCGCGTCCTTCTGCCTCGATACGGCTGGCATCGATACCGCGCTCGATCAGGTCATCCCGAACGGCATTAGCACGACCGTCAGACAGTTTCTGGTTCGCAGCATCCTTACCTACGTTATCGGTGTGACCGATGATACGGATGCGTACTTCCGGATTGCGTGCTAGGTACATATACAGGTCGTTGAGCGCTTCTTCCGAACGCGACAAGATACGGGTCTTGTTCGTTGCGAAATGGAGGTTCTTCACGATGAATACTTCACCTTTCTTAACCGGGTTAAGCGCAATATTCATCGAATCGCCGATATTCGGAATCATGATATCTACGCGGTCGTAACCCATCTGAACGATATGTAAGCTGTAGCGCGGACCTTCGGTCAACATCTGACGAGCAGTACCGGTGATGGAGTCGGTAACCATGGTATACACAGGATTCTCGATACCCGTACGGCGAATCTCGATGGTGGCCGGAACTGGCTGGCCTGTCTCTTTGTTCGTTACATGTACACGCAACGTCGGACGCGGACGCAAAGCGATAGTTACATACTCGCGACTTCCCACTTCGCTAATGAGATAATTCGTCGTATTCGGGTAGTATCCTTCTGCTTTGGCTTCCAAGGTGAAGGATCCGAGTGCATGTTTCTGGCTGGTACCCTTGGCGTTGATCTGTTTCTCACGCATGATTACCTTTCCTTCGCTATTGGTAGCCGAGACAGTTGCAGAAGCCAACGGCTTGTTCGTCTCCGCATCTACTACGGTGTAGAAGACATTGGATGGCGGTGGAGCCAATTGTTTCTCTTCCTTACCCGGTACCTCAAACTGGATGGTGAACTTAGCACCTACGAAGAGGTTATTGAGTTTCGTATCACCATTCATGGCGAGCAGGGTATTGGTGTTATTTACTTCCACAGCATTGGTAGCGAACTCAACCGGATTAGCGGCCGGTGTCGCATTGGTATTCAGTACACCGTATTCGGCAAAGAGACCTACGCGGTAATGTACGTGTTGGCGACCGAAGGGTTGACGTTCTCCCGGTTTGACTTTGGCTTTCTTTGCCTTCGGATCTGCTGTCTTTTGCAGCCATTCGTCCAGGTCGATGCCTATTTCTGCCGCTACGCTGACATCCGGCTGCTTGAACTGAATCTTCTGGTTCGTCTGACCGTTAAGCTCATTTATGCCCATTCCGTAGGGTTCCAGCATGGCCGGATCATAGACAACTATGTCGTATTTGCCTTTCTGCGAGTAGCCAAGTGGCAGACCGTAGTGTACTTTTGCTCCGACCAAGAAGTAGAACTTGTTGAATTGTGCACCTAACATCAACGGCAATCCGATCTCCAGCATATTACGTGTCTCGCGCAGGTTATCAAACAGATAGGAGTAGGTTGCACCGTAGGTGTTGTCCAAACGAGTAGCTGTGAAGCCATAGGTGGAAGCGGAGTTGAGGAATCGGAAGTCGAGTCCTGTCTCGAACAGGAAATGGCCGTATTCGAGATTATAGGTCACGTCTAATCCGGCTCCAGCACCGCCTTTGAGTTGCTGTAAAGCGTTGCTTTGGTTGATGGTTCCGGCACCCATGTAACTGCCATTGATCTTATCCATCATAGCTGCATAACCTGCACGTATGCCGATATTGAAATATGAGATAACCGGCGTTTTGGGGTTCGCCAATTCCTCCTGCTGTTTCTTATACGCTTCGACGGCTTTCTGTTCCTTGGCACGTTGAGCTGCTTCTTTCTTCTCTAAAGCCTCCTGGCGTTCTTGAGCTGCTTTCTCTTTCTCTTTGGCTCTGGCCTCTTGTTCTTTTTGTTTAGCAGCCTGTTCTTTCTCTTTCGCCTTGGCGGCTTCTTCTTTCTCTTTGGCCTTAGCTGCCTGCTCTTTCTCCTTAGCCTTAGCAGCTTGTTCTTTTTCTTGTGCCTTAGCTGCTTGCTCTTTCTCCTTAGCCTTAGCAGCCTGTTCTTTTTCCTTAGCTTTGGCTGCTTGCTCTTTCTCTTTCTGCTTAGCGGCTTTTTCTTTCTCTTTCGCCTTGGCGGCTTTCTCTTTTTCCTTAGCTTTGGCTGCTTTTTCTTTCTCTTTCTGCTTAGCGGCCTTAGCTTTCTCTGCTTCTTTCTGTTTGTTCGTTTGAGCCGCAGGAGCAGGTTCCGGCGTCATGGACGCCATGATCGGTGTTGCGTTCAATCCAAGAACAACACTCAAAATCAGTATGTTACGAAATAAGTTTCTCATTTTTTTGTCCTCCTCTTTGTGTTGTTATTGAATGATGAATTTGAAACTACGACTGCCTTTTCCGGTTGTGACGCGGAGCAGGTACAATCCCTGTTGTGCAGGAGCTGCAATCGTACATCCGCCGTCCGGAATATTGAACTTCTGGTTGTTATATACGCGACCGCTGGCGTCAATCCATTGTGCGTAGCACTCAATATTCGCCTTGCCTTCATAATCTGCGTTCACAAAGACCGTTCCTCCGGAAAGGATGGAGTAGGTAGCCGTGATGGTCAGACCGGTAGCGTCGTCCACGAACTCATGCGTCTTGCCGTTGTTGATAAATGCTTTCGCGCAAGCGCATGTGTGCACTTCGTTCGCTTGACCCTTGTTGATGATGAAGCATACGTAATATGCCTCGTTCGGGTTACCGCCATAAGGCAGGTCGTAGAAATTGAGGTTAGCAGAAACCTGACCGTCAATCGCGGTGCTATCGGATACGCGATACCATTGGAAATCGCTGAGGGTCTTGCCTGCAAACGGCGTGGTAAGCAAACCTAATACATTATCGTAACGCTGTGCAATGACGTCCTTGTCGAAGTTGATCATGAAGTTCATCGTGGTGTCTGCGCCACCGCAGTCGGATGTGATCACAAGGTGAATGCCATAAAGCGTTTCCGGCTTAGCGGTAGTAGGAATGGTAATCTGGAAATACTCATCTTTGATGACCAGTTCGGAGTCTTTGAATCCGGCATCCTTAGCTGCTTTGTCAAACTCAATCGTTACATTGTCACCGTGTAAGTTCACCTTGCCTTCATTGCTATAGAAAACTTTGCCGATGTATTCTTTTCCGTCTTCCGGGCAAGGGATGTCAATCTCATCAATCGAGAACTGATAGCGTCCGATAGTTACCGTGATAGGAATACTATCCACTGCGTTTTGTCCGGCGCATAAGTTACTGCTCTCGCGATAAATCAGCACGTAAGCGGGGTACGAACCCGAGTTAGCATAATAGTGCGGCACGGAATCGGTGTTCGTCAGATCACTGGTGCCGTCGCCGAAATACCATTCAATCTTATTGTATTCGTAGTCCGGGTGGCATGCGAATTTAATGGTATCTTCGCCGCAAAGGGTATTCTCTGTGTCCGGCGAGAAGATTTGACCATTAATCGTGATGTATTGCGTCAGCGGTTTGGTAGCACCACCGGCGGAATAACCGTAGGATTCTTTGCTGCCATAACCGTACACGTGTGCGATAAATCCGGTGCTGCCCGTAAGATGGTGCGTAGCGTAAGTAATCTCTTTGCGCGCATAGTACCACATGTCGTTACTGCCTGTTACAGGATGGAAATCGGCCGAAATATCTGCGTCATCCAGTTTCATGGATGCGACACCCTCCTTATCGGTCACTACGTTGAAGTAGTGCTTGTTAGACGAGCCGTAGGTAGCAAACGTGATATCGTTGATACGTTGCTCAATCGGGTTCACCCAAACCATAGCCGGGTCTCCGACCGGGTTATCATCGTAGGTGTTACTTACCATGAAGAGGTGCGTTGCAGCCGGACATGAAGTGGTGATGAAACAACTGCTGTCCGCAACCAGCGGATCTGGTAATGTTCCCTTGTGGTTCTTATCCGTACACTGTACCCCCTTCTTACCAATCTCAAACTCAAACGTACGTTTAGGGTTTGTGGCGAAATCAAAGGTGTAAATCGAGTCGCCGTTAATACGCACCTCCGTACCATCTTCACGTGCCATGACGCGGATGATATCGCGACCGCGCGTCATAGAGGATGTGATGATGAAGGTGTTGCCCCAGTATTGAACCGGCATGGCTTGCGAGAACAAGTGGTCACGGTCACGGATCTTATCAGGAAGATTCGTGTGCGGAGCACCTTGGAAGACCGCAATCTTCTTGCTGTCGCGTGCTTTCACCCATGTACCGGACAAATCTGCGTTTTGACCGTTATTATTACCTGTCCATATGTAGTACACTTGACCTGCGTTTAACACAGGAGTGGAAAGCGTGTCACCGATGGTATAGTGGAGCCAGAATTTCTCACGGTCGGTTAAAGCATCTTCTCCCATAAAATCTGCTTTGGTTTGAGCAGCCTTGATGGAATCGTTCATTGCTTTAGTCGGAACGGTCGGGCAAAAATCCACGATGGTGTTGTTTTCTGTTGCAATGACGCAGAAATGAGTACCTTGCGGCTTGTCCTCGTGATCTGACGGAGCTACCGCTTGAATCAGATATTCGTCTAATAAGGAAGGAGTCGGCAATACGTTCGTAGCATCAAATGATTTAGAACGTCTGTTGCTGGCGAAAAGCGAGATGGTGCCCGTGGACTCCACATGAATAGCGCTATTGTCCACCGAATCCGGATAGAAAGTGTAGCATGTGACGATAGCTTTTTTCTCGTCCGTACGCGTGCGAGCCGTTTCACTTGCATCACCGGTGTAGAAAGCTACTTCCTCAATAGAACCGGCCGTGAGACTGATGTTGGTTGACTCACCGGTGTTCGGGTTGGTAAACGTCACGTCGCAGTCCTCTTTTGCCGATACGGTTAACGCCAATGTCACAGCCTTGTCCGAATTGTCGCTGTGATCATTTTGGTCAGCTCGCATGAACGTAACCCAGAAATCTTTTCCTTCGGTCGATTGACCCTCCACTACCGTGCTCTGTGCATGTCCCAGGAGGGGCATCATCAGACCGAACAGAAGCGGAATGAATAGTTGTTTTCTCATATTAGTTTTTTGTGTTAAATGTGTACGTTGTAAATCGGGTGCAAAATTACTAAAATTTTACCACGCGCGCGTGCACATTTTCACGAAAAATGTGTAAAAATTGACACATCTATCGTATCTCTTGTCCTAAAGTGTTAAAAATTGACGTATTACGCCGAATAATAACCTGTCCGTCCCGCACTTCTTTCTGTGCCACCTCTGTACTCTCGGGCATAGTGAGGGCTGTTGGTTCTGCCTTCGGAACCAACAGATAAAGCTCCTGCATACATGCGCGTTTGGAGGTACTTCCTCCTACAGACACAAGGCGAATGGTATTGGTGCCTTTCGGAACAGTAATCCGATAGCGCACTTCATGACGCGTCTCTTTCTCTACCTTTACTTGGATGGATTGAAGCAGTACATCATTGGCATAAACATCCAATTGCATGGAGGTTGCACTGTTATAGGGCGAAGCCCTAAAGGCCAACACGGCGGTGTCGGTCAACTGAATACCTGTGAAGGAGATTTCGCCGTCCCGGTTGCTAGCACCCATCGTGATGGAACTGGATCCATTACTCTGAACATCCGTCTCTGCGCCCTGAATAGTACCGCTGGTGTAGTTCTTTGCGGTGTTCTTCGCGATAGCAGGCAGGTTGATAAGGGTGTCGTATGCTATCGGACTCGGTTCCGGTGTGATAGGATCGATGCATGTACCGCTTTCAAAAGCGCAAACCAATGTGGCTAAATTGACAGTTTGACCTTTCTTGTTTCCCCAGATATATTCTACCAGTTCCGGGTAGTCAATAAACGGATTACGGTTGTGTTGAATGGAAGAGATCTGATCTGCACGACAGATCTCTTTCGCGCTTACTGGGTCAGCGCGATGCCAGTCCAAAAGCACTTTTTGAATACTGTCGGAAAACATCAAATACGATGCATTGCTGATATAATCCGGATAAGCGGTCCACTCCAGATATTCATAGGCAGTAGCCATGAAGAAATAGGTGCGTGCAAAATCACCGCGGTACTCTTCTGCCGGTTCCCAACAGATATAATTGTATCCGGAACTTTTGGCAGCATCCATTCGGAAAGAACCGTTGTCGAACTTATCTCCTTTTTTTACATGTCCCGGGGCATAGTTGCTCTTCTGACTGTTAGCACGCTGATCCGAAGGGTTGAGGTTAAAAAGGTCTTTATACGCCTCGTTGACAGTGCCACCCCACCACGATTTCGGCAGACAGTGCTCGATGTTGAGCGAACAACCCGACTCACCAAGTTTATAGGGGAAATAACGTACGCAATTCGAATACATATCCCAAATAACACCATCCGGGTGCATGTCGGTAGAAGGCAGGGCTTGCCAAGTACCGTAGGCCTTTAAGTCGCCTGCCTCCCACTCGGGCGGATTCGAAGTGGAGTGATATTGGTTTATACCATACTCATATCGTACACCTCCGCGTACCAACTCACTAAGAGTAGATTTAAGCACAGAATCCTGTTTGCCGTCAATGGGCGCATAGAATGCAGCAGGGATATCCTCTGCCATCATGCCGATGGAGAACAGGAGGACGGACAATGTGAATAATTGTTTTTTCATGGTATATCCTTTCATGTTAAATTTCAACTTTTTCTTACGCACGCCATTAGCAGATTGAGCGCTACGTACCATACGATACAAGCCGTTCCGCTAAAGAGCGCAAAGCCTTTGGTTTTGTAGGCAATCGCTTCACCAATGCAGCAACCGATCAGGATGAGGCATCCTACTAAGAAGCTGATTATCAGCGTTTTCTCACGTTTGAAAGCTTTGAAACTGAAGAACGGAATTTCTGCGTTCAGCAAGTAACAGCTGATGAGTGACAGCACCACCAGGGTCCATGGCAGCCATGTGCAGGTGACTACGGCTGCAGGTAAACTGCATATGCCGCCCCAGAAGATCGCATTGGCCGGTGTTGCCAAACCGATGAACGAGTCGTGCTGACGTTCATCTACGTTGAATTTAGCAAGACGTAAGGCTGAGAATGCCGCCATCAGCAGTACGATAACCGCCCACCAGCCGACAGCCGGCTTGATAAAGCAGAACAGCATCATCGCCGGAGCCAGACCGAACGTGATGTCGTCTGCCAAGGAGTCCAATTGAATACCTATCGGGCTGGGTGCTTTGAGTAAACGGGAACTTAGTCCGTCGAAGAAATCGAAGAACGCACCGGCTAAAATCAGTACAAAAGCCCATTTGAACGCACCCTGAGTGGCCATATATGTGGCTACGCTGCCGCAGAGCAAGTTGCAACTGGTGATGGCATCAGGAATAATTCGTTTTGTCATAATAGTTGATATGATTCTTTCAGTTTTCTAATTTTCCAGTTTCTTATAGACAAAATAACTCACAAAGAAAGTTGTGATGCTGCAGGCATTGGCAATCCAGAAGAAGGTGGTGTATCCTACTGCCATCTGGAGTGCGCCTGCTACAAATCCAGGTATCATCATTGACAAAGCCATGAAGGCGGTGCAGATGGCATAATGGGCGGTCTTGTAGGGGCCTTCTGCAAAATGCATCATATACATCATATAGGCAGTGAAACCGAAACCATAACCGAATTGCTCGAAGCAAATGGCTGTTCCTATGAGCCAATGAGACTCCGGTTGTGCCATACTAAGGTAGCAATAGACAAAACTGGGCAAGGTCAGTGCCGCTGCCATCGGCCAGATGGATTTCTTAAGGCCTTTTCGAGCAATGAAAATACCTCCTAAAATACCACCAAGCAACAGTGCAATAACGCCCGCTGTCCCGTTAATCAATCCTACCGTATCTGTGTTAAGTCCTAAACCGCCACCGATGTATTGACCTTTATCGTTCATTGAGATAGCGCGGTTAGCCAGCATGAACGGTTGGCTCAGTTTGACCATAAATCCTTCGCTCAAACGGTAAAGCAACATAAAAGTAACGGCTAAGATTACACCCGGCTTGGTAAAGAATGTGCCAAACGAGTCTGCGAGTTCATGCAGCGCGCCGGCATAATCTTTTACCTCCCGCGGGCGGTCTTCTGCGGCTTTGGGAAGGAAGAAACAGTGGTATAGCGTGACGAGCAACAAGATGACGCTTGTGGCACCTAACGTCAGCTGCCAGCTATAGGGGATATCCTTCGTTTCGTTCTCAATATATCCCGCCATATATACCAATACACCTTGTGCGAAGATAGATGACACACGGTAGAAAGTAGAGCGGATACCAATAAAACCGGCCTGACTCTTGGTGTCATGCGCCAGCATATAATAGCCGTCAGCCGCTATGTCATGAGTTGCAGAAGCAAAGGCGGTGATGATGAAGAATACCAGTGTCCAGCGGAATAAATGAACAGAAGTACCTGCTTCGATAGATTCTGCAGAAGGATGAGGAAGGGTTACTGTTAACAGGATACACAAACATGTCATCAATATCTGCATCGAAATGATCCACCATCTTTTGGTTCGAAGTATATCCACAAAAGGACTCCAAAGGCCCTTCAAAAACCAGGGGAAATAGAGCAAGGTGGTAAAAAACGATAATTGATCGTTAGGAACTCCCATCTTGGCAAATAGCATGACTGACATGCTGTTTACTAGAAAATAAGGAATTCCTTCGGTGAAATACAAGGTCGGCACCCACCACCAAGGATTGTTATGTTTCTCTGCGAGCTTCATTTTTTTACTAATAAGGAGAGTGCCCGTGAGAGTACTCTCCTTATATTAATTACGCGCGTGCGCGATTAGAATCTTTCGAGGTCGTATATCGTATTCTCGGTGTCAGAGAATAATACTTCTATCGCCTGTCCGTACTTCTGAGAGAGCAGATTGTACAGCGTGGATACTTCGGCATTCTTAGCTTCCTCGGTAAACTCTGTGTTAGCGCTCGTCGGAACACCGGCTTTTACGAAGAACACACCGCTGTTACCTTGAATAGGAGTGATGACACCCTTGGCGTTCTGTGCAAAAGCAGCACCTACTACTGCCGGCTCGTTATAGTACTCACCAAAGGTGTTGTCTGCCAATGTGACACTGGCAGTACCGCTCTTTACCTCTTGACCGAAGCGTGCAGCCACCTCTTCCAGACTGTTGATGCTCGGCATAGCTTCAGCTACATAAGCAGCCTTCGCATTCTGCAAGGCCATATTCTGCAGGAATTCGCTTACACGCGGATGATCAGCAGACATATAATTACCATCTTGCGACTCCGTCACAGCTGCAATCACCATCTTGTCTCCGCAGTCAAATACCTCGCGG
Organism: Paludibacteraceae bacterium; assembly: GCA_017541805.1. Lineage (GTDB taxonomy): Bacteria > Bacteroidota > Bacteroidia > Bacteroidales > Paludibacteraceae > Colicola. The sequence continues at coordinate 3,458 of JAFXYK010000094.1, read as the reverse complement.
CATACATCTCCCTGACTGGCACCAAATGCCCATGTAACCACTTTGCGGCTGCCTTGGATGTTGCCGACCGTTTGGGTCATCTTACCTACCGTAGCCTGGAAAGCAAACTGACCTTGCTCTCTAAGCGCCATTTCCAACTCCTCAACCGAAGAAACCTCACGCAGGATCTGGTTGAATTGTTGCTCCATCTCCATCTTACTGGATTCCGACGGAATAACCGAGCGGCGCAAAACAGCCAATTTAACGGTCTTCTGTGCTTTGTTGATTTCCATGATACGTGCGATCGTGAAAGCACGTTCATCGCGCATCAGCGGCGAGCAATCGCCTACCTTAGCGTCCTTGCCGAACGCAAAGTCCTTCAACTCAGCCGGAACGGTATTCTCCGTGTAGTCTGCAGCTACCTTATAAGCCTCATCTGCTTCTTCTTTCAAGATCAACTCGACATCGTCCGTCGTGCTGAATTCTGCTTGCAAGTCAGCCATATACTCTGCTTCTTTGATGAAATCAGGATCCGTCGGCGTGTAGTCAAGTGCTACATACATGATCTTACGATACGGATCATTGCGGAAGTACGGTTTATAGCGGTTGTACAAAGCTTCTACATCTGCTTCGCTAACAGTAACCGATGCATTGTCAATAGCATCGTAAGGCAGCATCACATATTCTGCCGTTACATTCTGTTGACGATTGTTGAAGGCAAACTCAGCCTCCATCGTGGTGGCTCTGAAGGAACTACGCAGCAGATACATATATTTCTGTTGCAGGTAATCGCCTTTAACAACGCGCTCAGGAAGACCGTTAGCCAGTTCTGCATACTCCTCCGGGCTGATATCCATACCGAGCGCGTCGGCTTGTGCCTTGAAGGTGTAGTACTTAACGAACGTATTCCATGTAGCAGCATTGATGTTAATGGAATGAGCGATAGCGTATACGCGGTCGCGAATCTCTCGTAACTCTTGTTCGTTGCCTTCTTTGTCTTGAGCTTCTTGGAATGCGGTTAACAATTGCTCACATTCGTTGCGCTGAGCGTCTGTGCCCGCCAAACGAATATATTCCACGGGGAAATTCTTCTCAAGATTTTCGATTAAAACTCTTGTACGCTCAAAATCTTCGCTGGAAATCTTGTTTCCTGCCACAGAACCCATGTTCGGGATACCGCTGTTTCTCAGGTGACCGACGTTCGTTAATACATCACCGAGAATAAATGCTAACATAGCCACGCCCACAACAATAATCAACAGCGGGCCATGATTTCTAATTTTTTGTAAACTTGCCATTTTTTATATTAAACTTTAAACTTTATTTCTCACTTATTGCAGAAGCGGGTTCGAAGAATAGTAGATATATCCACCGCTTGCTGTTTCTGCGGTACCGCTATAGTTCTGGATTTTCGCACGCAATACAACGAAGTCGCCTACTTGTACCTGATTGACATCCGTAATATCGCTCTTGTTCGGACCTTTCACACGGTATGCCTCAAAGGTCGTACCGGAGGTTGTACCATCGTTGGTCGGCGCGATATAGAACGTAGCGTTATGGTAATTGCCGGTGATTCCCTCTGCATTCTTGCTATCCAGTCTGCAAATCCAACCCTTGATATAGTACTCACCGGTCGTTGTCTTGCCGGCACCGATAGAATCGCTGATATGAATAGCTTCATATACGTTCAGCGTGCCGTCCGGTACATTGGCGCCTTCAGGATCCGGAGTCACCTTCGTCGGGTCAATCTGCGGGTCGAAATTCTCATTGGTCGAGGCGTATACATAAGCAGCACCCTTACCCGGAGTCTCTGCAGTACCGCTATAATTGGTGATCTGACCGTAGATTACCACGAAATCGCCGAGAGCTACCTGATCGAGGCTGGTGAACTTCTTACCGTCCTTGCCATATACCTGGTATGCTTCGAACATCTTCGTGTCGGAACGACCGTCGTTGGTAGCTGCGATGAAGAACGTACCGTTACCGAACTGCTCCATACCGCTCTCGTGTTTGCCGTCGAAACTGCGTACCCAACCTCTGATATAATACTTATCGGTGGTCGTCTGGCCGTTGCCAATCGAGTCACTTATCTTAATAGCCTCATATACGCTCAAGCAACCCGCCGGTAATTCAAATCCTACAGGATCGTCCGGATCCGGGAGAGCGAGGGATGGGATCGAGTCCGTGTTAAAGGTGTTGTCACCCGGTGCATTGATGTACGGATTCTCTTTGCAACCAAATAATACCATTGCGACCACTGCGGTCATCATTAAAATGCTTCGTTTCATATGTATTGTTATTTAAGATTTTACGATTTATCTCAAAATAGCGTGCAAAGATACGAAAAAATATTCACGCGCGCAAATAATTATGGAAAAAAGTGAAAAAAAATGCAATTTTCTTGCGTATGTCAAATATTTGTTGTAATTTTGCACGCTTTTTCGATGGTGGGGTGTAGTGTGCCCGCACGAGAAGTAGTATTATTAACCATAAAAAGTTAAAACAATAGCAACTATTCCTCAGAGACCGCGTGGCGGTCGCGTTATTAAAGAAGACCCGCATCGTATCAACGATAAGATACGTGGAGTCGCACAAGTTCGCCTTATTGGCGACAATGTAGAGCAGGGTATCTACTCGTTCCAGCAAGCGATGCATATCGCGGATGAGCAAAACCTCGACTTGGTCGAGATCGCGCCTACGGCTACTCCGCCGGTGTGCCGCGTGATTGACTACCAGAAGTTCCTCTACGCCCAGAAGAAAAAGCAAAAAGAGGCGAAAGCAAACGCCAAGAAGCAGGAGGTAAAAGAGATCCGTTTCGGTCCGCAGACCGACGATCATGATTACAACTTCAAGCTCAAACATGCGATTGAGTTCCTTAAGGAAGGCAACAAAGTGAAGTCTTATGTCTTCTTCCGCGGACGCTCCATCGTCTTCAAAGAGCAGGGAGAACTGCTGCTTGCGCGCTTTGCTGCTGACCTGGCTGAATACGGCAAACCGGACAATGTACCGAATCTGGAGGGTAAACGAATGATCCTCAACATCAGTCCGAAGAGCCAAAAAGGATAAAATCAACCGCAAGTCGTAGGGCCTACCTTATCTTCACGCCGTGAGCGTGATGGCTGCCTGAGACTGCGTATTATTAACAAATTAAAATTATTACAAAATGCCAAAGGTAAAGACTAATTCCGGTGCAAAAAAGCGCTTCACGCTTACCGGAACCGGTAAAATCAAGCGTAAACACGCTTACAAAAGTCACATTCTGACGAAGAAGACTAAAAAGCAAAAACGCAACTTGACTCATGTTGCTATCGTAGATCAGACGAACATGCGCTCCATACGTGAGATGCTTTTGCTTCGTTAAGTACTAACCATTAAAGTGAAAGGACAGAACACATGCCAAGATCAGTAAATCACGTTGCTTCGCGCAACCGTCGTAAGAAGATCATGTCGCTCACCCGTGGTAACTTTGGTGGTCGTGC
>JAFXYK010000093.1 GCA_017541805.1 Paludibacteraceae bacterium | reverse complement strand
TGTGGAGTAGTGGGGTGATTAATGGAAAATAACCTTAATCCACGGGCTCTTCCGTGCCATTTTATCGTTAGGCAGGTACTTGATGATATACACTGTACCACGGCGGAACTCATCTTTGTTGAGCGGAATGATGTTATGATGCAAGCCTACCGGAATTGTCTTGACGAGTTCTCCTTCCGTCGTGTAGATATTCACACTTCCGCTCGTCAAGGACTGCGGCAGGTAGATCACATGCGTAGCCGGATCGTAGTTGATCGAGTCGTAGGCGAGTGTCAGATGTTTGGAGTCGGCCGGTTCGCCCTTCGGCGTGAAAGCGTAATTAACCTGGCTCAGCGGACTGATATGCTCCTCACAACCTTTGTTCTCACTGCACTGCAGGCGAATATAATAAGTCGTGTTTGGCGTGAGGTCATACGCATAGAACTGCGTGTAACGCTCCTGGTCTTCCGGGTCCTGCGGCACGATGGTCTTCTCGCGGCCTTTGTAGGTATAGACCGTCTTCTCGTTGAAGGTGGTGGTGAACGCGTCCACGCAGACACCCTCGCCGCCTAACGCAGTGTAATTGAGTTCAAAACGACGATATCCTTGTTCTTCGGTGAAGGACTTGGTATAGGTCTGTTTCTTCGTATTCTTGGTGATATGAATAACGTCGAGGGTGTCAATGCTAAGGTCGCTGTAACCGATGAGGCGGAGCAGACCGACCTCCGTATCCGTCGTAGCCGGCGCATTGAGCCACATACTCAGTTCCACAACCGGCAGCGGATAGACAGGCGAGATCATGGTCTCGTTGTTCTCTTTGAACCACATCGATACAGCGCCTTCCTCTTTAGCCTTGGTGGTGGTGCGGTAGAAACTGGTCCACCAGCCGCTCTCCGCTACATTGATCTCTTCGTCAAAGCCCTCAAAACTCTCCATGACAGACTCTTGGCCTTCTTCCATGTGATAGAGCGTGATATAATACTCCTGCGCATCGTCCTGCGGTGCCCATTTGACGAGGAACGATGTAGGCGTCACTTCGCTGATAGTCGTGAACTCCGGTGCTTCAATCAATACCGGACGGGGGCTCGTACCGCGAACAGCGATCGAACCTACGGCTTTGTCATGACGTACGGCGATCGTACCGCGTTGGATATCGCATACTTGTTTGCGCGGCGCGTAGCGTACATAGATATCTTGCTCGCAAACCGAGTCGGCCGATACTTCGAGATTCAGCGTGCTGGCCCAGTTCAGGCTGTCGCTGGAGATCGCGAAACCGCTACCGGTCACGGAGGCTGTCACGCTGATAGCCGGATCGAGGTGCTCACCTACGATACGCAGCTTGCTACCCGGGGTATAGGCTTTCTTCGTCTCTGTGTTATACGTGCTCTGAATTACCGGTAACTCTGCCGGCAGGAACATGAAACCGTTGGACTTGAAGGTGAACGTGATGTTTTCTCCGTCCACGTTAATATCCGTCAGCGGTTGCTCTACGATATCGCCGTTGTGCAATACCGGCGTGAAAGTCGTCACTTTCTTCGATCCGGGATAGGGGTCACTGTCGCTGGAATAACCGCGTTGACCACCTGCCTCTTCGATATCATAACGCAGCGGCTCTTCGTTGTTAGGCACATTGGCGCCCCAAGCGAAGGCATTGTAGTCCACGTGCCAGATCAACAGACCGGTACCCGGAAGACTCGTCGAATGACGATCCCAACCTACTTTCTGACGGTTCTCTAACAGCCAGTATTCACTCGGGTCGGCGGACTCCCAACTCAGGTTATGCGCGTCTTTGGCAATCAGGTAGATCTGCTTCGAGCCGTTCTCGATAGGCTCCAAGGTATAAGAGCCGGCGTCCGTCAACTGCACAGGGGTTACCCAACCTAATTGGAAACGCTCACCTGCCGTGTACGAAGGCGGCGTCTTGCCGCTACCGTTGTAACCGCCGGAGCACATGATATCCCATGTACCGATGGTGTACAGGTTTGTGCTGCCGTTATTATTGGTGGTGCAGTAGTAGTCCGGCAAACCCAGTACGTGACCGAACTCATGACAGAACGTACCGATACCGCACATCGAGTTGCCGGCCGAACCGCGTAACTCGGACGTACAAGCATAGTCGTAGATCAACTTACCATTCACGCGGTTATCACCCTGCACAACGCTACGGTGCGGCCAGATAGAAGTGGACGGACCACCTTCCGCCTCATTATGACCGGCATAATAGACGAAGACGTTATCCAAGCGGCCGTCGTTATTGGTGTCATAGATCGACATATCCACGCCTAACTGACCCGATACCAGGTTACATGCCTCTACAATCATCAGCGAGGTGCGCTCGTCGTAGTACGCATAGTCTTGACTCAATTCTACCGGACCGTAGCAGTCGAAGATAGGGGAGAAAATGCTGTCGGAGCAAGCCGTGAAATAGTCGCGTGCCGAACCTACACCGCCATTGGCGCTGTAACCCGACTCATTGAGCATCTTATAGAAATCGTCCTGCGTATATTGGAACTCCAGGTTCTTGAAATTGACCAGGATCACTACGCTGTGCGGCGAACCGGTCAAGGGGAACGTAGCGCTGAACTGCTTCTGCTGCGCAATACGACGTGCTTGGCGTGCAAGCGCACTCGGCGTAGCCACCGAAGCGTCGTCCACCCACATTCCTTTCTTATCCAGGCGCACGGGCGTACCGTCCATGCGCGTGTAATAACTATGGAATTCATCACCTACTAACTGCAGCGTCACCGTACTGCCGTCTGCCTGCGTTTTGACAATCGGTTCCGGCGTAGCTACAATAGCCCACATACTCGCGCTGACACACAGCGCAGCCGCTAAACTCAATAGATATCGTTTCATATGCGTACAATTTTCCAAAATACGGCTGCAAAATTACAAAAAAAATCCCACATACACAAGAGTATGCAGGATTTTTTTGAATTTTTAGTACTTGATTACTTGTGGGTCAGTACGTCCGGACGAGCAATCTTGGTCTCTTTCTTCTCTACGTACTCCTTAACGGTGTACTTGCGAGGAGCTGCCTCTTCGCCGAGGTACTCATAGTACTTCTGTTGCAGCGGAGCCCAAGCGTACGGCTGAACGAAGTCTTTATAATCCTCAGTAGCAACCAAGCCCCAGATTTGCGGCTCACCGAACCAGAAAGCGTAGCTCTTGTACAGAGCCTCGGTCTCGTCACCTACGAAGATACCTTCGCCGATGATTCCGCTGAAAGGATCGATGTATTTGCTAGCGTCCAAGTCAGCAGCATAAATACGACCGGTGAATTGTGACTCGACATCACCAACGGTGTCGTTCAACCACTCGAAGTGTGTTGCTGCGTCACCCAGAGCACCTGCCACAGCGCAGTATGCGAATGCGGTGTCGTTCCAGTTGAGGGTCTTTGCCGGAATGATGTCCAGACGGCTGGTTCCCAGATAGTGGTAGTTCGGGCCCTTGCCGAGGTCGTCGGTGATCAACAGAGCAGTACCTTCCAGGTCAACTACGTAACCTGCACCTGCCAAGTGGTCAACATCCAGATAAACATCACTACTCCAGATCTTGTAGGTAGCCGGGATCATCACGCAGCTAACCTCTTGACCGGTGCTAAGAGTTACCTTAACGGTGTCGTTGCTCAGGATTGTGCCCCTGTCAAGATTCCAGAGGCTCCAACCACCCCACTGAAGCATATCCAGCGGATCTTTTACCGTTACTTTGCAAGCGGCTTGCAGTGCAGCCTCACCCTCGCCATAAGTAGCGGTTACGTTTGCTTCACCTTCAGCTACGGCCTGGATGTTACCGTTCTGATCTACGGTAGCAACCTGCTCGTTGCTGCTTGCCCATACAACAGCCGGAGCTTCCAGAGTAGTCGGCTCGTAGAGAACCTGCAAAGAAGCGGTTGCGCCTACAGCAAGTGTCATCTCAGTGTTTTTGAAAGAGATTTTGGTGTACTTGCTACCAGGATTGGTGCAGCTTGCCAATGCTACAACGGCAGCTGCCAATACAACTAAATACTTTTTCATAATTGTAATAGTTTTTAAATAAATAATTGAGTTTTGTTAAAACAGACTATAGTTTAGTCATTAGTTATTGTGTTGCAGCGTTGTGTTGCTGCCGATATTCGGGTTGTAACGGATCTCCGAGGTCGGGATCTGGCATTGGAACAACTCAGCATCCGAGCCGGTCATATCCAATGTCTTGTCGGCACGGCTGAGGTGGTTCTTACCCAGCGTACGTTGCTTCTGAAGACGACGCAACAGTTGCATCGAGTAACCTTCGCCCCACATCTCAACGCGCCAGTTGTAAATGATCGCCTCTTTCACAGCGTCCGAACCGGTCAGACTTGCGATCCATGTAGCATAGGCAGCGTCAGCACCATCCAGTACACGCTCGTCGCACAACTGCTCGAGATACGATACGGCCGTTGTGTTGTCGCCGTTGCTCCATGCTGCCTCGGCGGCAATCAGGTAAGCCAACTCTACACGCATGAAGACATTGTCGCACAACCAGTCGCGGTCAACAGCATCCAACTTGACGACTTTCTTATATTTCGGGCTGTAGAACTTACCGTCCGGGCAATATGCGAAACCGGTTTTCTTGGCACCGTTGCCAATCTTGCTCTCGCCGTTTGCATCGCGGAACCAGTTGAGACGTGCATCCCACGGATGGTTCTCGATCTCCTCGTACAACTTGCTGTCGATACCTTTGGTATCACCGGCAGCAGCGTAGCTGTAGGTGTGGACATCTACCTGACCGAAGAACGAACCTAAGGCCGTGGTGGTCTCAACCGTTACATCCTGACCCCACATCCAGTTAGCAGCAGCTACATCGGAGAAACCGGTCGTGGTCAACTCGGCATTCTTCAGCATCGGATATTTACCTCCGTCGATAACGGCCTTAGCCTGCTCCAAAGCAATCTGATAGCAGTTCTTGCCGTCTGCGATGGTCACACTCTTGTCGCCGTGGTTCAGCATTGCGTACGCTAACATCAAGCGTGCTACGTCAGCATCCACCTCCAGTTTCGAGGTACGGTCGTTATACTGGCTGTAGAAATCCAGCAGTGTAACAGCCTCGGACAAGTCTTGATAGATGCGATCATACACTTCTTCCACGGTCGAAAGCGGAGCACCTAACGTGCCGGCTTTGATATCCTGACCTACGTAAACGGGGATGGCATCTACGTCCAACTCTGCCAAGTTCACGTCACGTGCGTTGGTGTATATATCCAGCAGATAGGCGTATGCCCAACCGCGGATAGCCAAGATCTGACCGTAGTAGTAGCCGGCCTTCTTGATCTCATCAGTCGGCTCTTCTGCACCTGTCTCTGTAGCGGCCCAGATAGCATTGACGTCACCTTCCTCCGCCATATCGCAGATATTGGCTAAGTTGATGATCTCGTAGAAGAACGACCATACATAGCTGCGTGCGTAAGCGTAGTAACGACCGCGCTCATAACTCTCGAACCAACCGTAGCTGCTCGATTTCATCGCCATATCACCACTCTGGATGTCGCTGTACATATCCAGCGAACGTTTGCCGAAGGTGTCATGGTTGCCGTATTCATACAACTTGGAATAGATACCTAAGATAGCACCTTCCAACTTATCCGGCAGTTTTTGGTATTGATCCTCAAGGAGCACACCGCCTTCCGGATACTGCGTCAAGAAGCTGTCGCCGCAAGAGCTGAGACCCAAACCCATCACAAGGGTTAAGAATAAATATTGAATCTTCTTCATAATTGTAATCTCCTATATTAGAATTGAACCTTGATACCTGCCAAAACGGTGGACAGCGGCGTATAATCGTCGTAACCGTTCGTACCGCTCATAGACATCATAGGGTTGTAACCCTTACGTGCCGTAGCAATAGCGATATTGTCGGCTGCTACCCATACTTGCAGGTTATTCAGTTTGATCTTCTCAATCAGTTTCTTCGGGAACTTGTAACCGAGGTTGATGTTGTTCAAGCTCAGGAACGAGTTGCTCGTCAAGAAACGATCCGAAGCGCCGTTAGCGTAGTCATCAGCACCGTTGCTCAAACGCGGGATGTTGGTGTTCTTGTTGGTCTCCGTCCATGCGTTCTTGATATCCTTGTGCCAGTTCATACTACCAATCTTGTCGCTGTGCATCAAGAGGGCGTACATGTTATCATATCCGTAACCACCGATACGATAGCTGCAGCTGATGCTCAGCGTTACACCGTAAGCCTCCAGGTCCATTCCGAAACCACCGTCGAGGTCCGGCATGTAGCTCTTTCCGATATAGTTGCTACCTGCGTAGGTGTACTCCTCATTGGTGATGGAGACGGTCTTGATGTCGGCATTCGGGTTCTTCAACTGATACTCATATACCGAAGCAATGTAGTTGCCCTCTTTCGGGTCTCCGTCTTCAATCAAGTCAGCAGAGGTGTGACCCCAACCACCCTTGTTGGCGTCGTAGTAACCGGTGTACATCGCTTGACCTTCTTCGTTAACACCCTCGTAGTGAACCATGTAGTAGTCAGCCGTCGAGTGACCTACCGACATACCACCACTCATCACCATGCGCTCCAGCGGCTTGCCTTCTGCATCATAGGTATCAACCGGCATCTGTAACATCTTGTTACGGTAGTAACCGCCATTCAAACGGAAGTCCAACTTGACATTACGCATATCGATCGCGTGTGCTTTGAGAGAGAACTCAAGACCTTGGTTCTCCATCGCTGCATCGTTTACGTAGTATCCGCCGTAACCCAGCGAAGGAGCTACGTAGCGCGGGAACAACATGTTATCCGTCTTCTTGTAGAAGTAGTCGATCTCTACATCCAAGTATTTCTTGATGCTGAACTCCAAACCGAGGTCAACCGTAGAAGTGCGCTCCCAGGTCAACTCCGAGTTTCCTTTGTAACTCCATACATAACCCTTCTCGCCATCTACGTTCTCTACGTTATATTGGTCGATATAGAGCATGTCGCCGATATCCTGGTTACCCAGCACACCCCAGCTCAGACGCAGCTTACCGTTCTTCAACCAGTCTGCTGCCTCGGTACCTTCCATGAAGTGCTCGTTCGTGAAGCTCCATGCACCACCGACAGAACCGAAGTGACCCCAGCGGTGACCCTTCGCGAACTTAGACGAACCGTCGGCACGGTAGTTGGCCGTGATGTGATAACGGTTGTCGTACTCATACGTAGCGGTTGCCAGCGCGGACTCCAGGGTGCTCGTACGAGTGTAACCCTCTACACCGTCCATCGAAACACCGTTGCTCAGCACGTTCGCGTGATCCTCTACGATGTTCTTCTTCTCACCGTGTTGCATGTTATACGTGAAGTACGTCGTCTCGTGACCGGCCATCAAACGAATCGAATGCTCGTTGAAACTCTTGTTGTACTCTAACAACTGGTTGCTCGTTACAGCCAGGTAGTTGTATTGCGTCTGGGCTACACGACCGATACCGGCTGCGTTACCGTAGTACTTGTTGGTCAATGCATTGGCATTGCTGTTCAAATATTGTGCACCCAAGTTCAAAGTGAACTTAAGACCTTCGTACAACTTGATCTCCAGGAACGTGTTAGCTACCGTCTGGTGACGAACTACCGTTTGCTTATCCCATTCCAATGCACCGGCCGGGTTGATACCGAACGAATACGGACGACCACCTTCTTCTGCGATGTTCTCATCGCCGTTGTCTCCGTAGTCGTACATCTTACCACCCGTCTTCGGATCTACCTTCGGTTGACCCGTGACAGGATCATATACATATACCGGATAGATCGGCGGGATCTGGTTGACGAATGCGAAACCGTTGTTGGCATCCGAACCCTGACCCGGGTTGCTCATTCTTGCATACGAATATTGGATGTTCAAACCACCTTTCAACCATTTCTTCGGCTGGTAGTTGATGTTCGCACGGGTGTTGAAACGCTGGAAGTCCGAAGCGGTATAGTAACCTTCGTCTTTCAGGTAACCGAAACTCGTGTAGTAGTTCAACTTCTCGTTACCGCCGCTGATCTTAGCCGTAGCCTCGAATTTCAGACCGTTGCGGAACAAGGTGTTGTACCAGCTGTCCATGTTCTCAAACTGAGCCAGACGGTTTACCGATTTTCTGAAGCTCGGGTTTACGTTGCCGGCTGCATCATAAGCATCGATCAACATGTTACCCGGCTGATCCCAGATATTGTAGATAACAGGGATACCACCGCTACCGAACAGGTTGTTGTTCGCCAACTTGATAGCTTGCGACTCTTTTTGTTTGAGGATAGTGCGTTGCTGCGTGTACAAGCTCTGCCAGCATACTACGGCGTACTCCTCCGGAGAAGTGATCACGTCGTACATCGGCAGCAAGTGCATGTTCGCACCGGCCTTGATGTCGACCTCGATCTTACCGTCATCGCCGTTCGAACTACCTTTCTTCGTCGTGATCACGATCACACCGTTGGCACCACGGCTACCGTACAGAGAAGTAGCGGTTGCGTCCTTCAGAATCGTCGTCGATGCGATATCGCTCGGGTCGATCGAACTGATAGAACCGGCATCCAATGGAATACCATCTACTACGTAGAGAGGTGCGCTGCTCGCGGAGATAGAACCGATACCACGGATGCGGATGTCGGCAATAGTACCCGGCTGACCGCTGGAAGTAACGACCTGGACACCCGGACTCTCGCCGGCCAAAGCCTTCGTCACATCCGACGGGTTCTTCTTCTCGATGTCCTCTGCTTTCACCGTCTCAACCGATCCGGCGAAACCACCTTTACTTACGTTACCGTAACCGGTAACAACAACGTCCTCGAGCACCTTCGAGTCATCAGACAACACCACCTTGATGTTCTTGCCTGCATTGACTTCCGTCGTCTTCATTCCGAGGAAACTAACGACCAGGGTCTTCACCGACTCCGGAACGTTCATCTCGAATTTACCATCGTAATCCGAGATCGTACCCAGTGTGGTTCCTTTCGCCTGAATGGCTGCACCCGGAATCGGATCGCCCTTCTCATCGACTACCACACCGCTAACCTGCTGTTGCGCCAGCATGCTGATGCTCAGCGCCGCAAGAAAGAGTAGAGTAAAAATCTTCTTCATTGTTTGTTATGTTTAATTGTTTGTTCTCGTCTTTTTACTCTATACACACGCGTATAGATAAGGTATATGCACGCATGCATAAACGAAAAATCGCGCAAAATTACAACTTTTTTTTTATATAACCAAATATTTTGGCAAAAAAGTGTAAAATTTGTGCAATTTTTACATTAAATGTTACAAAAACGGCTTATTCGTATGTCAAAATGAAAGTTTTTTGTGCCTCAAAAATATCTTGTGCAATTTCCTGAAGCTGCTTTACTGACGTTTGTTCAATGCGTACCATCGTCTCCGGCCATTCAGGGGCGTAGCCGCGGTATAAAACCGACTTCGCCATCGCTAACGCGCTGTTCTCTTGATTCTGCGCCGAGATAGCTAACTGACCGCGTAACTGCACCAGCGCGTGACGTAAAGCTGCTTCACTCAGCGGCGTCTCCATCAACTTGTCCAACTCTTTGCGTACCAAGCCGAAACTGAGGCTGTAGTCCTCCGGGTCGCAGGCCCAATAGACGCACCAGTAACCGGTATCGCTCAGCGGCGTGTAGGTCGATTCCACCGTATAGACCAGGCCTTTCGCCTCGCGCAGACTGAGGTTCAAACGGCTGTTCAGACTGCCTCCGCCTAAGATGTTATTGAGCAAAAACATGCCTAATTGGTTCTCGTGCCCGATCGGATAGGCGCGCCCGCCTACCATCGCGTGCACCTGGTGCGTGTGTTTCTTATACGCCCGTGTAAGCTCGCCTGAATCCGGGATGCCCGGATTCCCTTTCACCTCTCCCCTTTCACCTTTCATCTTCATTCCGCCGAACTCTTTCTCCGCCAGCCGAAATATCTTCTCCGGCTTGATGTCGCCTTGGCAGAACACCACCATCCGTTCCGGACGGTAGTTCGCCTCCATCCATCGCAAGGGGTAGTCGGGCTTGGACGAGATATGCTTGAGGGTTTTCTTCGTGCCTAAGATCGGTTGTGCCAGCGGGTGACCGGAGAAAACCAGACTCTCGAAATCATCGTAGATCAGCTCACTCGGACTGTCGTTATAACTCTCGATCTCGTCCAGAATCACCATCCGCTCTTTGTCCGTCTCTTCTTTCTTGAATGTCGGCTGCAGGATCATCTCGGCTATCAGGTGCAGCGTTAACTGCACGTGCTCGCATAGGATCGCGGCATAGAACGTCGTCTCCTCTTTGGTCGTGTACGCATTGATCTCTCCGCCCACACCTTCGATGGCATGAATGATCTGACGTGCCGAATGGTGCGCCGTGCCCTTGAAAACACAGTGCTCGATATAATGCGCCATGCCGTTCTCTTCCGGCTTCTCATCGCGCGTCCCTGCGCCTACCATCACGCCTATATACGCAACGGGAGAAGACGTCCGTCGATGAACAATTTTGACGCCATTAGGCAAATTATGATAAAAAGTTTGCGTATTTTCTTGCATAATTCAAAAAAATGTACTACCTTTGCACCCGCTTTTGTAGTTGAGCCTTGGGCGCTCGCTACGCTCGCGCCGCGGCATTGGCGGAATTGGTAGACGCGCCAGACTTAGGATCTGGTTCCGAGAGGAGTGAAAGTTCGAGTCTTTTATGCCGCACATTATGAAAAGTCGATTCCTCATATTCGCCCTTGCGGCGATCGTCTTCGTAGCATGTAATACGGAAACGGTTATTTCCCCGAGTGCCAACTTCTCCACGTCGCATTACCGTACCTATACGGTTCCGAATGTGTTGGGCCAGGATTCTCTCGTCCGTGATACCATCACCTTTGGTGACACGGTGCGTGTCGGTGATACGGTGCGCGTTCCTATCCAGTGCAACGGGTATTATGACTATCTCCGTTCCATCACGGCTTCAACGGATACGAGCAAGATGCGTGTCTCCTTGATGTGGGATGAGGAGTATAACTCCTATCTGGCGGATGATGCGGATCCCGCACACGGCCGCTTGACTTTCGTGGCGGACAAGGTCTACGCATGTAATACGACCATCATCTATGTCCCGAAGGCATCAGGCACCCATCGCATCGATCTCCTGCTCCTCTCTGCCGCCAAAGAAGGCTATTCCGAAGGTGCTTGGCACTTCTTTGTACCTGTGAAGTAACCTTACACCTTACACCTTACACCTTTTTCGCTTCCTGCCACAGCGCCTCCATCTCGTCGAGCGACATATCTTTTAACTCGCGCCCCATCTCTTTGGCGCGAGTTTCTATATAGTTAAACCGCTTGATGAACTTCAGGTTCGTCTGCTCCAGCGCATTATCCGGCTTGATCTTATACAACCGCGCCGCATTGATCAGCGCAAACATCAGATCCCCGAACTCCTCCGTCATCCTTTCATTCGTTAACTCATTCATTCCTTCACTCGTTAACTCTGCTTCAAACTCCCCGATCTCCTCTTTCACTTTCTCCCATACATCCTCTTTCTTCTCCCAGTCGAAACCGACGTTGGCTACTTTATCTTGGATGCGGTAGGCTTTGACGAGCGAAGGCAGACTGTCCGGGATGCCGCCTAACACGGTCTTGTTCCCTCCTTTCTCTTTCAACTTCACCTGCTCCCATAGCTTACTCACCTCCTCCGCGTTCTGCGCAGCGGCTTCGCCGTACACATGCGGATGCCGGAAGATGAGCTTATCGCTGATGCGGTTGCATACGTCGGCGATATCAAACTCACCGGTCTCCGAGCCCATCTTGGCGTAGAAAACCACATGCAGCAGCACGTCACCCAGTTCTTTGCTGATCTCATTCATGTCGTGCCGACTGATCGCCGTCGCCAACTCATACGTCTCTTCGATCGTGTTCTGACGCAGGCTGTCGAACGTCTGTTTGCGGTCCCACGGGCATTTCTCCCGTAACTCATCCATGATGTCCAGCAACCGACCGAACGCTTGCAGTTGTTCTTCTCTATTGCTCATAACTGTGCATGCTTAAGTTTCCGTGTTTATCCAACTTCGCGTACGTGAACTGCTGGAAGCAGTCGCCCAAAATCATCATCCGGCTGTCCGGCGTGATCTGCAGGTCCAACTCGATATGACGGTGACCGAAGATATAATAATCGCGGTGGTTACCTATTTTCTCCTGCTCCTTGGCGAACAACACCAACTCTTCCTTGTGCTCGCCCTTGAACGGACACGGGTTTGCTAACTCTTTCAACCGGCTCTTCTTCGCCCAGCTGTAACCGAACTTATTACCTATTTTCGGCGGCAGGCAGCGGAAAAGGAACTGCAGCGTCGAGCTGTTGAAGATAGCGCGCAGGCGCATGAACCGTTTGATTTTCTTCCGCACACGACTCGGATAGTACTCCTCCCAGTCGCTCGGTAAGATACCGTCGCCGTGCGCCAGGTAGATCGTCTTGCCGTAGCGCTGGATAGAGCAGGGGCTGTAATGTACCTCCGCGCCGCTCATCTGTGCCAAACCGCCAAACGTCCATAGGTCATGATTGCCCGTGAAGAAATGCAGGTGAATACCTTGTTTATTCAACTTACGCAACTCTTTGAAGAACGGCGAATACTGGCGTTTGCTCTTGTCGTGAATGAAATACTCCATCCAGAAATCGAACATGTCGCCGAGCATATAGATCGACACCGCATCCTTGCTCATCATCTCTAACATGTCGATCACTTTCTTCTGGTGCGCCCATCCGCGCTCTATCGCCAGACTACCTAAATGTGCATCACTTAAAAAATATATCATAAAAATCCTAACTCCAGCTTCGCTTCTTCTGACATCATGTCCTTCGTCCATTCGGGCTCAAACACGATCGTCACATTCACATCTTTGATCCCTTCAACGGAGCCCACTTTCTGCCGTATATCTTCCACAATGAAATCGCCCGCCGGACACGACGGTGCCGTCAACGTCATCGTGATATCGCATACCCCGTCATCCTTCAACTCGATGCCGTATATCAATCCCAAGTCGTACACATTGACCGGAATCTCCGG
>JAFXYK010000092.1 GCA_017541805.1 Paludibacteraceae bacterium | reverse complement strand
GATCAGGCGAATATGTGCGAAATTGTCAAATTGCCATATTGTCACGACAAAAATAACGACGACGCTGACTCGTCGTCAAGGGGACGTACTGGAGGGTGGAGTTGGATGTTCTCGCAAATTATGCGAGAAAAATGCAAATTGAAGAGGCTGTGGTTAGGGTGTGATTAGGGTGACATTAGGACTAAAGTCTAGGATTACCCGGACTTAACCCGGACTTAACCCGGACTTAACCCGGACTTAACCCGGACTTAACCATGGGAAAACCGTGGAGGAACCGTGGGAAAAAGTATGGGAACCCACCTAGCCTCCCCGAGGGGATGGGAAAGAACCGCACATAAATATGCGGCGCATAAACGCTAAAAACAGAAATAAACTCGGGCCTGACGTCCCGAGCACCTAACAAAAAGTATTAACAAGATCGCCCATATATGGTCGATACTATATTTCTGAGATCTATCGATGTATGCGAGAAGAGCTCCGCGAGTAGGCGGAGCTCTTCTGGGATGTTACTATCAACTTATCTCTTTGAGACTATTGGATGATCTGCCCGAGGGTGTTGTAGCCTATGCCTCACGCCGCTGAACTTTACGGTAAATGAGGTAGCCGGTAGCGAGGAGCAGGAGGAAGGGCCAGGGGGTGTCGCCGATAGGCATATCATCAGGTACTTCACCCGTACCGGGTTCTGTGGGCTCATCATTCCATGTAGATGACAACATAGCATTGCCACCCATCATCTGCATCGGCTCCATATCAGAGGGGCTGATCATTATAGAGGTGGATTGGAAATGGAAATTCGGTCTCTCAGCGAGGGAGGAATGAAGGCTCGAAGCCGAATACACCCTTCCCGTCGTCATAGTGCCGCCATAAGAAGCCTTATAACCGGTGGTCGAGGACGAGGTCTGGAGCGGTTGATAGCCCCATCCTTGCGAAGACGTGTTCCGGTCATAGGCGGACGCAATGGATAGTGTGTAGCTTGCGCCACACAGCATCCAGAGCATTAAAACATACCTTATTAAAACAAACTTATTTTTCGTCATTCTTTTTCTTTCCCTTTCATCATCTTATTTGTTGCCCGTAGATAGAGTACACATGTCCGTCCCGGAGGATGAAGACCTGTCCGTTACGTATAAATTTCACAGCTGCAGCATCGTCCTCCCGGAGCGGTGTAAAGCCGGTAGTAACCGGATTCTCGTCGTTCTGACCGGGCACATATCCCGGACGGCGGATATAATAGCGCCTCATATGGCTGGTCTCGGGAGTCTCTATCTCCAGACAAATACCATCGAGGATGGGTCGCTCTATATCCAGAAGCGCATCGTAGAGCACGAGTTCTCCGTCTATATTATTGACGCCTGTGAACCAGAGATAGGAGTTCGGTTCAAACGGCAGTTCGCTATTATAGAAGGAGACGGGCACATTGACAATCTCGTCGCGCAGGTCAATACTAAGTCCGCTATTACCCTCCAGCGCATAGATATTAAACGGCGTAGCCGGCGCATTGGTCATAGAGAAGTTATCAATATTGACCGTAGTCAGTACTGCATCCTCGCCGCTAAGCACTGCTTCGTTAAAGCCCTGACCGAGCAAGAGGCGCGAGGTACAGCGCGGCGAAGCGGGGTTGACCGCCGTGACGGTCATGATACCTTTTGCTATTGGTCGTTGGTCATTAGTCGTTGGCAATTGGCGCATTGGTGCGGGTGCCGGTTCCGGCAACGGACGGACGGTCTGGCTGGCGTCGGTCACGATGCGATTGGTATTGAGGATCACTTCCAGCTCGGTTGCGGCTGGCGCTTCATCTTTCAGTTTCAACTCTATCGCGTGCATCGGAGGCAGGTAACGGGAGAGCGAAGTGATCACATCGGATTCTGAAATAGCCGACACTGTTACGGGCCGCCAAATACCTTCCGCGTCGATATAACGGAATTCGCCCTTTAAGTATTCCGCGTTATCCGCCAAGAAGCCCAGAATATCGATATAGCCCATAGTGGGGTTACCGAAGACGAAGGTGCTCGAAGCGGCCTCGTTCGTCAGCATGTAGTTTTTGCTCGTAGCCGCTTTGCCCGGGTAGAACGCTAACTTGCCTACCTTGTCCGCACTGCCGGCGCTCGTTGCACGTTCCGCACGCAAGCTGGACTCATAACGGCTATATACTATATTACCGGAGGTAGTATAGTAATAATACACATCGTCGTTCTTCGGCAGACGTACATCAGCCTGGTTGCCGGATTTGGTGCGCGAATAAACCGCCCATCCTTGTGCGGGTTTCAAAGGAAGCTTCATGGCGTTGGTAACCTTGGACCAATCGGCGGCGGAGGTAAAGGTAGAGTCTTTATCCTCTGTATAACCGAGTTTCTTCACCTCACGGCTGTAAAGCGAGAGCCAGAAGGTTGCGTTACCCGTATTGTAGTTACGTCCCGAAGCGTCGAACGAACCGACTTCCCATAACGGTGTCTCATTGCTCAGATCGGCGTTCGCCATGTAGAGGTCGCCCGAGAGCAGTCCTTCTATCGGCGCAGTACGCAGAGCCCATTTCTGGTTCGGCGCGCTGAGATCGGCTATCACGCTGTCGTACTCCAGACGCTGCTGCTGGCTGAGCGCTCCGCCCGGTAGGAAGCGGATCGATTTGCACCTGTTATACTGGAATCCCACTTGCTGGATCGAGTCCCCGGAGGTGATGGTCGCCGGCAGTACCGGATAAGGCTTGCCGTCCGTCATCGGCGGGATCAGCACATGAGTCGAAGCCAGAGGAGCAAAGTTCGCCGTCTCATGAATCAACGTGTTATCCGGATTAATACCAATCCAGTTAGCCGGGTTGTTCCAACGGCTATCCGAGGTTTGCGGATCCCATCGCAAGTAATCCGGCACAACGCTTACCGTGAATGGGATCGTTCCTACCGGACAGTCACCAAGGCCACCCCAGCCATCATCCCCAATGTGGGTCATCATCTCAATGCCGAAGGTATAACTATACCCCCCGCGCATGCGATAGTTCGACTCCGAAGCGGGTACTACAACCAGCGTATCGTTGCCGTTGCGGTAATAACCCGTATTCTCATCACCGGTTACGCTTTCACCCAGGTACCAGGACCTATCCGGCGCGAGTAAGATATTGTCCACGCCCTCGCGGAACTCAGGATCATTGGTGGATATGAACTGTATTTGCTTAAGCGCCACCGCCGGTGATTCTCCTCCGTCTTGCATCATCAGCGAGTCGATCGGGATAGCCAACGAGGAATTGGCATATTCCGCATCGGCAAGTACAACAATCGGGTATTGTGACTCTTCTTCGGAACGGTTCAGACCGCCGATGACCAAGGGTACTCCGCCTCCTAAACTGGATTTGAGTGCTATATGTACCGGCGTCGGACACACATCAATATTCATATCCTGTAGCACTTCGGATCCCGAACCCGTAATCGGGAAGATCGTGTATTTGACAGAATCGTTCGTCGGGGTGAGAACCGTCACGTTCGATTGGTAAAGCGTCAGTAAACCTCTATTCACCAGTCTCGACAGAATGGTATAGGGATTCAGAGCTCCATCTGAGAGAGCAACACCATTGGCTTCTTGAACGCGCATCATCACAACACTATCCACATCCACAAGCGAACGAGCGAAATGGTTCGCATTGTCTCCGCCTCCATACTGCTCGTCTGCGCGGAGAATATCCTTGATTACTTTCTCGATATCTGAGTATTTGTAGCCGTAGGTCGTTTCACTGGTGGCATTTGTGGTATCGCCGTGCAGCAACCAGTCGTTGTAACACGAACCGGTCACTTCAACCGGCGCTAAGTTATCAAGGAGCATCGTCCCCTTGACATGCAGCGAGACATCGTATAAGGAATTGGAGCACATCGCTGCTACCTCTTTCTCCGGCATCTCATCGCCGTTGAGGGTGAGGATCATTCGGTTACGCACTTTCAACTTACGCGTCAAGCCACACTGGCTTGAGAGCAAGTCATTGTATGAACCCGCCATGTGTACGATGTACGTACTATGCGAGGACATCTTCGCGGAATGGATCACATAGAATACCGGACGGATGGAGTCATCGAGATGCTCGAAGACATATCCCTTACGGAAGACAGGTACGGAAGAATTTTCCTCATGCGCTTCCAACGTGGTCTCGAACAAGCTCACCAGATTCTTGAGGTTCGCGAAGATAGAGTCATTGCCTTCGCTAGGTGTGTAGTGGCGATCCGGCAAGTTAATCTTTCCATAGACGGTATCCTTTCTGGAGGAAGGAGTGGTCCGTTTGATGTCTTCATTGTCATATCCGTCCTCGAGCCGCAGGAAGGTTGTGTCATTGTTTTTGTCTATCTCCTCAATAGTATAATACTCGGACCCCGCTTTATACGCCTCGTCGGTGAAACCCTGATAGTCCACACGGAGCACGATATGGGTGAGCGAGTCGCTTTCGTTCTCGTTCTTACAGGTCGTGTTCGCTTGATATACCAACAACGGCGGCTTGGTAGCGAAGATACACATGTCGTCGATGATGAAGTCATTACCGTCATCGTCTGCCGCCATATTATATACCCGCACGCGGAAATGCGAATATTGCTTATTCTGCTCTATCGGGAAATAGATCTGGTACCATTTGTTCGATTGAGGCAGATCGCCGGTCATATACGTAGTGATATCCTCCCAAACCCTGCCATTCTCCGAACCTTGTACGGAGAACGTGAAGTTCGGGCAAGTCTTGCCGGTTTCGTTGCCGGGATTTCCGACGAAGGCGGAGAAGTACATCTTCTGTCCTTCGCAAAGGGTGGTATCCACGTGGAGCGCAGCTACCTGACCCGCGGACGACATACCATCGCAGAAGATCATATATCCGTTTCCGGCACCGCCGTGCTGCTCCATCTTATGCCAGTATGTACCGAACGACGGGATACGGTTGATGAGGTTGTACTCACCCATATTCGCCAAGTTCGCCAAACCGCCCTTATTATGCGGACGGTTATCGGGAAGGGCTGCCGTCTTCGGATATGCAAAGCCGTAGGATGCGTCCGCCCAAGGAAGAGGATGCGGATAAACCGTATATTCCGTACCGGGTTTGTTGTAGTCGAAATTCAAGCGTTGCATCACGTCAAAGTGTTCCTCTATCTCCGTATTGGTGATGATGGCTTTATCTACACCGTCTATTTTCTCCTCCAATTTCGGACCAAAACGCTCCGGGCGGTGATAGATGATCGTATAACGGCAGATATTGAACCAATAGTCACCCGGCACAGGTACAGTATCGGGATCCCCAACTGTACCGGCAGTCAGCGTTTTCTGACTACGTGCGCGCAAACAATATATTACCGTATCGACTTCCTGTCCGGCAGGCATACTCGTCTTTTTCGGCACGTCCAGGAAGTCATTTGCCTCTGTGACTTTATGCGTACATTCGGTATAGGTTTTCGAATCGGGGTTATAAGTGTACCAAAGGCAGTCGGCATCCCAGCCGCCGCACCAGATCATCGTATCTTTGCGGGTCACACCATTTGCGTCAGGTGTGGAACTCATAGAAGCCCAATTATCATCCCGCATATAGTAGCCCAAGAGGGACTCGGAGTGTTGTCCATTCTTGATATTATCGTAATTATAGCGGTGCTCTGTCTTCAACAAGAGGCGGTTATTTAATGGTGCACGGACCACATGATCCTCCAAGTATTTCAAGTTGCGAGTTGGATGTTCTATAGTGTCTTTGTATCCCTCCATGATTTCCGCCATCTCGGTCCAGGGGTGTAATTCGAATATCTCGCGGATCGAGAGCGTCGGCTCGATGATCTCATGCAAGGTATCCATGGCTACCGTATCTACCTGGTTGATATTCTTCATAGAGAGCGGCAGGTTGTCGTAATATACACTAAGATCAACCGCGTAGGTGACGGTATCTTTGTTCGTCGGCGGATAGACCATCGGCGCCTTGGATGGAGGATCCTTACGGGCGCCATAGTCCTGCGAAGGTACATGGAAGACGGTATAGCGTCCCTGGGTCACAGAGATCGAATCGCCTTCTTCTCCTCCGGGATCAGGTACCTTACCACCAATCGTGCGGAACGAGAAGTTCCATTTACCTGTATTGGAAGGTGCAGTCTGCCATCTCGCCGCAGGGATATCCGTATCCTCTTCGCCCGGCTGGAGCGAATACCAACGCCACCAGCCGTAGAAGTTACGCTCGCGGATAGGCAGCTCGACACGTTGGTCGGTCGATTGAGGATTATTTACATGAGGATTATAATAATAGAGTATCGTCCTATTCTCATGTACCTGTTGTACACCATCCTTCAAATCATCACCGGAAGCTCCTTTGGAGTGTACAAGGTGTTGGTTTCCTTCAAATTGGAAGCGGCTGGACTGCGCAACTTGGACGCGGAAATTCATATACCGCCATCTTCCTTCTACCTCCATCGCATAAGCCAGCAAGATGTTTGCCGAGCGCGGCGAACGGATACCGTCTCCTTTACAGCGGACAGTAATCGTGTTGTCAGTTACTGCGGTAATCTCGCACCAATCCGGCGTACTACCGTCCGCTTCTATCAAACGAATCTCAGCCAGAGCCGGATTATCCAGGTCCATAGAACCGGTATGATTATCTGCTTCACCGGAAGAGGATATCACTCGGTTATCTACATCCAGAACGTTCGTTCCATGGCGGTGATCCGTACCGAAGACAAAGGTATGGGTATCATTCACGTCTGTGGAAACTACCGGCGGGAAGACATAGTTGTATTCATCGTCTGCTACCGTACAGATCAGCGAGTCGTATGGCGCAGTGTGATAAGTCTTTCGGATAAGCGGTATCTTGAGATGCGCATCCTCGACAGACTTAAAGCTGCTCCATTTGTCCGCAAAACGATAGTCCGGTGCTCCGTCTTGCAGCGAGATCCGGACATCGAGGGTATCGACGATATTCACATATTTGCCGCCGAATTGAATATCCGTAGGACTGTCTCCTGTCGGTGTTACAGTGGTGGTCAGCGTCGAGGCGTTCGTCGTTCGGCTCAATCTGCTCGCGCCCTCAGCAAACCGGCTGTCGCGGATGAGGGTGAAAGTCGTATCCGTCTTCCAATCCTTGCTCGAGTTTACAAGATCCGCGATATCGTTCTCGTCTTCACGACCGCAATAGGTAATGGTGTTGTTGAGCAGCATCGAATAGATACGGTATGCCTTGTAGCGCGTTTGAACGGAAGCTCCGGTCGTCGTATTATAGCCGAACTCCAGTTGAGGCTTGTTCGGATAGGCTCCATTATTGAGGAGGTTATACTCGCGTTGCAGATACGCCCAAGAGAACGTAGAAGCTTCAGCCTCGTTATCGGTCAAAGTTAGAGAAGGTACATCGGCCGTCACAGAGAACTTCAGCCATTTATCTGTGCCATACTTGAGTTTAACCTGCTCCTCAAAGTTGGCATTTTCGTTTACAAAAGTATTGACATACTCATACGTCAGCGTAGCTGCTGTCCTCGAATCACTATTTTCCAGCAAACCCGGAGTAGATTCGTCAATTACGAATTTCTGATTCACACCATACTCCGTCTCCAGCGTAAGTTGCTGAAGATCTTGGTCCACGTAATTGTATTCCCACGGCGTGATATACTTGGTGTCGCTATTCGCTGCATCCAAGGAACCTTTCATTAACTGGGTCTTACCATCCTCTTTCTTATAGAGCGTATTACCCTTCTGCTCATACTGGCGGAAGATGAGTCCTCCGGAACCCGCCATGATGAAATAGCGCTTTCCGTTCACTACCGCAGACCAGATCAACTCCTCGCTCTCCAAGGTAGTTTGTACCAAAGGTACTTGGCAGCTAACAGGAGAAGTAACTTTATCGATCGTAACCGAGGTGTTGACGATCAGCGTATCATGATTCGGACCGGATGCATTATTAGCCTTTGTTTTCAGCCCGACGTAATCATTCAATATCGAAGATTCAACTTTTTCAAAATCGGTTGAAGTACCAGAACCGGTGCTCTTAAACGTACATTGGCTGGTGTTAATGCGCAATGCTGACTCAGTGAGATCCTCGGAGGATAATATCTCCTCCGCAAGCACATTACCCTCTGTATCCAACAATTGGCGGTAACGCTCCTTCGCAAGGGTGAAATGCAGTATCTTCTCGGCATCCTTCAGCGGGCTGAATCGATATACAGGCATCACCGGAGAGAGCACCAGTCTCTCATCCTGTTCGCTGTAATGCACGGTCTTGGTACGGACGATGATATCGCGGTAACGCGAACCGTCTGGACGGATATGCAGACCCGGTGCACCCTCTTTCCAACGACCGTAGTACTCCTTGATTTTATTGGGACCTAAGGGGCGGAGCGTGATACGGATGGTGTCGATAATATCGATATATTCGCCATTATATTGTACATCCACCGGCGTATTCAAACCGCTGGTGACGAGACGTCCGAAATAGTTCTTTTCCAAGCGGTCGTTTATGTGCGGTTTATCCTCGTCGCTCACTGTTCCTAACGACTCTACGCGCGCATCGCGGATATATTCGAAGGTCTCATCCAAACGGTAGTTGCTGTTAAGACGCAGTTGTGTATATTCGGTAATGATCTTATCGTCATTGGGATGGAAATACGTAATCTTGTCGCCTACCATCATCTGCAGCATCAGTTGCTTGCCGATGAGTTTGGACCATACAGGGTTTTCTATCGCTTCGTCCTGATGAATACCGAACGTAATCGTGTCCGTCCATTCCACCGTTGCGTCAGGCAGTACCACGTAGTGCTCATCTACTACGCCCACACCGGAAATGGTGAAGTTTGTCACGGGGCTTTTCTTTCCGTCAAAAAAACCTGTTGTCGGATTATAATAGACCGTATCTCCTTCCGCGTTATTGGGACGCTCATGGCGGGTAATCGTGGAGGGATAGCCGGATAGATAGTGAGTCGAATATAGTTTGGTGTTTTCGATACAAGGCGTCATCGGATCAGGCCAACCTTTGGTAGATTGGAAGAGACCCGCCCAGGTAGTATTGGCAAGGATTTTATTAAATTCGCCTGCCTCATAATACAGACCGATATACTCCTCTTCAGCCGGCGAGAAGTGCTCATAGAACATAACGGAATCGACAGCGCCATGCACCATCTCACGCCTTGGGTCAAGTACATATTCCTTCTCATCCTCTGTGTATGAGCACTCATCACATCCATCTTTCTTGCCTATCAGAAGATACGTACTGAGGAAACGCGAGTCGGTATTATTAGCGTCCGACATACCTTGGTAGGTATCCGTCCAATCCGTGAAATGCCGCGCTCTCGCAAAACGAGGCGCAGAGGTATTCGGGTGCGTCAAGAAATAGCGTTCTCCGTCCTTCATGAACGAGATAGCCACGCCGATACTTCCTGTGTATTTGGCTTGCGCATAAAGGATCAGGGAGTCTTTGCCGTCTCCGTCCGAATCGGTAAACGTGAACACATCGCCGGGCTTATACCACGTACCGTCTCCGGCGGTCGTATCCGCCTTCGTGTACCATCCGCGGAACTCGTATGCCGCCAACAAACGCGGTTCACTCAGTACTACCCTCGTTTCTCCCGCCTTGGCATGTGTGTTCGGAAGCGTTGCTCCGTAATGGCCGTTGTTATTGTAGCGGACATACTTGTCTTTCTCCGCACGTACGAACTCCAGGCCGCCGTTCGTAGTACTCTTATTGGTATAGACACGCGCCCAGCCGGTCATGTCTCCTTCAACGGTTTTGCTCGGGTCATCCGCCAAGGGCACGGATGTACCCACCACGTACTCGCTCCATCCCGGAATATCGATTCCCGGGTCTTCATCGCTGAACTCCGTGCCGGAGTATAGCGTCGCTTTGATAGTGAGCGCTGTGTATGCGTCGGTAATCGTCCACATCTCGTTACAGATCCACGAGGTATCTCCCGGCTCGGGGTGCATCTCGATGTTACGATACCTGCCTCCACCCGCGTCTACTTTAAGGAATACACCCGCGGGACGGAATTCCACACCGAGGTTTTGCTTACTCGTCTGCGTCGTGTCCACGATCATACGTCCGTAAGCGCCTCGCGGAGCACGAATGTCCATATGTTGGAGCTTCAAGGTCTGAATTGAATCATACTGCGAGTTGAACGCGTCACCTCTGCTGGTACTGCAATACTTGTTCTGATAACCCACATAGTAGTACGTACTATCGGACATCGGCACATTCATATAATCGCTTACATAGTACTTGGTATCCCCAAGACGCTCCATGCAGACCAGACGGTCGATGGTATAGGTCTTCTTCTTTTTGGTGTACGTAGCGGGCGTTACAGCAAAGTTTTTATTGTATTGCTTATAATCCTGCTCATCAAATGCAAAGAAATACGAATCCGGGCACGAAGAAGTAGTCGTCTCACCCAATATATAGAGACGGAAAATCGTACGCGGGGTGTTATGGTGTTTATCTTTATTACCAAAAGCATACAATGCCTGACCCGGTCGAGCAGTTCCATCACCATTGCTATAAGTTATATTACTAAGCGTTTTATTGAAACCGACCAACGAAGCATTGGTGTAAGATACAGGAGCGTTGCCTCGCGGTATATCCAACCAATACACTTCGCGGTATGGCAGGCCCAAGAAACCATACCCTTTCGCACCGTTAAACTTAGGACCTCTACCCATCGTGCTATTCGGGTCAAAGGGAGTCTCAGCGGAACTGGTCGGTACGACAAAGACGGCGTTACAGATGTTGGCGTTGTCTGTCTCTCTGGTCAAATCGCCTTGGTACTTATAGGAATTACCGGAAGACGTGAGCAGGGTATAGGAATCGCCTCCGGGATTGGTACTCCACATCGTATAGGCGATACCATCCAACGGATAAGTTTTACCACTGTAAAGAAACGGCACTGGGTTATCAATACTCCAAATAGAAGGAGTTGCAGGCTCGGTTGCTCCAGCATCTTGCGGAAGCAACTTAAGGAAGTTACCTTTATTACCATCCCAGTTCGTGTAACCAAAATAGCCACCCGTATAACTCGGATAATGGCACACGAAATACTCCTCACCATTTACAATCGTGGAAAGCAAAATCTGCTGGCCCGGTTTCAGATTCACCACCTGACCACCATCCGTTGGCGTAAAATTGTACGTGGCGGCGCCATACGTTCCCACAGAGTACATTACTACAGAAATCAACAACAGAATTCGTACCCTTAATTCTTTAAAACAAACAATATTCATACCTTATTTCTCGTAAAAATTATGCAAAGGTATTAAAATACCCGCACGTGGGCAACACGCACGGGTACATTATTTACGCAGGGTTTATAAAATTGGAAAATTTTTATGGAGAGTCGCAAAAATTAACGAATTAGCGCTTATTTTTTACGAATTTCCCCCCCCCCATGTGGCTATTCCATTCGCTGGGGGTTTGGCCGGTTTCGCGGGCGAAGATGCGGGCAAAGACGGTGGGCGAGGAGAATCCGCATTGCTCGGCGATGTCCTGCATCTTCATGTCGGGATGGTCGGTCATCAGCTGCTTGGCGTCCTCGATGCGGTAGCGGGTGACGAACTGGTAGAAATTGCAGCCGTACTCCGCATTGATGAGTTGACTCAGGTAGGTGCGGTTGAGCGGCAGCACCTGGCGCAGGTCCATGAGGCGGAACTCGGGATTGGTATAGGGCTTCTCGCGCTGCATCCATTCTTCCAAAGCGGCGCGGTACTCGGCGTTGGAGCCGGTAGGGGTCTCCTTGGTATCGGTCACAGTCTCGTCTTCGACCGTCTCTTTTGCGGCCTCCTCGATCCAGGGCTTGGAGCGGAAGATGATCTGGTCGTTGGTATAGACGAGGACAAAGAGCATCAGCCACTGCTGGGTGAAGAGTCGCGTGGGTTCGTCCGAGAAACAGAGATAGATATAGGACATACCTAAGACAAGAACCATGAGGAGATAACGGACCACCCATTTCTCATCCGTTTGCTCCACCGAACCGTAGTTCTCCTCAGTGTATATACGGTAGTCCCGCACGTGCTTCAATATCAATGCCACCCACACCGCCGGAACGAGCGCCATGAGCCAGCGCAGATCGTAAGGAACAAGCATATCAATTACGCCGAGCACAATCACGGGCACGATGCGCTTGAGTGCGCCCTTCAAGGTCAGCCATCCGGGCTGCAAGAGCTCCGACGGATAGGCCAGCAAGAGCCAGGCAATCAAATCGCCTCCAACCATCTCCCAGCCCTCGAAGCCAAATATGCCCTCGGCCGGCTGGAGATCGGCATTGACGTACATGTGGTAGCAAGTTCCCGCAATCATTACTACGGAAAACGTACCCGTAATCCATGCATACACATACCGCACGCGGATGCCATTGGTATGCCGTATCATCGCCCAGGTGTTGATCAGCAGCACCGTAATAATGGCGGTGTTTTGCATAGGATAAATAATTTTGCGAAACAGATCAATCGGAATTAGCGGTGCAAGGATGTAACTCAACACCATGGCTGCCGTTAATGCCAGACCGAATACCATCTCCGATCGGTATTCTACAAAAAACTTACGAATACTCATTTTTGTTCCTCCCAAAACCAAAACGGCTGCAAAGGTACAAAAAATTTGGCATATATGCAATAGGTGGGGCAATTTTTTTACACTGAGTGGCGTACTAAATACGTACTTTTTTTTGTGCCGGGACGTACGTAACAAGCAGATAGTCAGACGGACGAGGCGTACCTAAATATACTTTTCGGTACTTTTATGTTTTATAACATACGCGGAAGTTTGCGTATATCGCGAAAAAGCAGTAATTTTGCAGTCGGAATTAACAAAGTTAATGCAGAAACCAGAATACAAACAAAATCTTAAAATCACATGAAGAAACGTTTTTACATGTTCTCCGTTATGGTGATGGCGACGCTGACGATGATGGCTCAGAGTCTGACCGTAACGGGTGTGGTGATGGCGGAAGATGATCCGGATCCGATCATCGGCGCCAACATTATCGTGAAAGGTACGACCAACGGTACCGTTACGGACTATGACGGTAAGTTCAGCATCCGGGCCCAGCAGGGAGCGGTGCTGACGGTGACGTACATGGGTTACAAGCAGCAAGACATCAAGGTGACGTCGTCGGCTCCGCTGAAGATCACGTTGCAGCCGGACAACGTCCAGCTGCAGGAGGTAGTAGCCATCGGCTACGGTACGATGCGTAAGAGCGACGTGACGGGTGCGGTGACGAGCGTGAGTGCAGACCAGCTGCTGAAATCGCCGGTGTCGGGTCTGGACCAAGCGTTGCAGGGACGTGCAGCCGGTGTGACGGTGACGAGCGAGTCGGGTCAGCCGGGTGAGGCCGCTACGATCCGTATCCGCGGTATCGGTTCGGCTATCGGCGGCAACGACCCGCTATATGTAGTAGATGGTGTGATCACGGGTGACATCAAGTGGTTGTCGCCGAGCGACATCCAGTCGATGGAGATCCTGAAGGACGCCTCGGCAACGGCTATCTACGGTAGCCGCGGTGCGAACGGCGTGATATTGATTACCACGAAGCAAGGATCGGAAGGTAAGATTAACATCTCGTTTGATGCGTATTGGGGTTTCCAGAACAGATGGAAGAAGATGGACGTGCTGAAGAGCCGCGACTTCGCAGAGACCGAGCTGCGCATAGGCGCTATGCGTAACGGCGCGGAGGAGATCGCCTACTATCAGCAGAACGGTTTCCGCCCGTGGCTGAACATGTACAAGCTGGGCAATGCCGATATTACGAAGATCTCGGAGTACTATCCGATCAACTTCGACTACTCGAGTCAGGAGACAGACTGGCAGGACGAGGTATTCCGGCCCAACGCCTTCATGCACAACTACAACCTCTCGTTTGACGGCGGTAACGACAAAGGCCACTACGCGATGTCGGCATCGTACTTCGGACAGGAGGGTACGATCATCGGTAGTAACTACAACCGCTTCACGCTGCGTCTGAATACAGATTATAAGGTACGCGAGTGGCTGAAGATCGGTGAGCACTTCTCGCTGATGGCGAGTGGCGGCCGGAACGCGATGAACAACAGTTCGTCGGCGGGTGCATCCATTATCTCGGGTGCGCTGGCTATGGCGCCGTGGGATCCGGTATATTATCCCCAGGGATCGGTGAACAAGAACGGCAAGGACGTGAGCGGCTACTACTCGGCCGGTTCGAACTTCAAGAACGTGACCAACCCACATCAGATGGCCTACAACTACGTGCCGAACAAGAAGAACGAGCGCTTCATCGGTGATGTGTTCGTAGAGTTGACGCCGGTGAAGGGCCTGACGATCAAGGCCTCGATCTCGGCCGACTACGGACTGGAGCGCGAGCGCAACTTCGGTTATCCGAATATCTATACGAGCTACAACGCATCGGACCTGAACTCGATCAGTTCGCGCATGGAGCGCCGCCTGACCCTGCAGGAGGATGCAACGGTGACCTACGCCCGCGAGATAGGAAGGCATAATTTCTCGGTGATGGTAGGTCAGACCTGGTCGGAGTACAACCGCTATGAGATGGGCGGATCGGGTGCCGGCATACTGAATCCGGTGCCGAGCAACTGGTACCTGAGTCGTGCTACGGAGAAGCAAACGATCTCGTCGGATGCCGTAAGCCGCGTACGTCGTCTCTCGTTCTTGGGCCGTGCGTTCTACAGCTACGACAACCGTTACCTGATCACCGCCAACTTCCGTGCGGATGCATCGAGCAAGTTCACGAAGAACCCGTGGGGCTTCTTCCCCTCGGTGGCGCTGGCATGGCGTCTGAGCGAGGAGCACTTCCTGAAGGACCTGGAGCTCGGCTGGCTGGATAATATCAAGGTACGTGCAGGCTTCGGTCAGGTAGGTAACGACGGTATAGAGTCCAACTCGTTCCAGATGGCGATGTTCTCAGCCGAGAACGTATTCGTAAGTTATCCGTTCGGTACGAACCAGGATGCCGATCCGGCCGTGGCGACGAACGGTGCAGCGCTGCTGACGCTGGTGGACGAGAACGGTAAGTGGGAGACCAACCAGCAGTGGGATGCCGGTATTGACTTCAGCTTCTGGAACGGTAAACTGGCCGGTACGATCGACTATTTCCGTCGTGATACGAAGGACGCACTCCTATATGTAAACGCTCCTGCACAGGTGGGTAACCGCGGTGCGCTGGTGAAGAACGTAGGTAACATCCGCAACGAGGGTGTGGAGATCACGCTGAGTCACGACAACCGCGTAGGCAAGGTGCACTACAATATCGGCGTGAACCTGTCGTACCTGCACAACGAGCTGACGAAGGTGAACGGCGGTTCGCCGCTATGGGGCGACCGCACCAAGACCTACGAGGGTCTGGCGCTGAACTCGTTCTGGGGCTACCATTACGAGGGTATCTACCAGAGCGATGCCGAGGCACTGGCACATCTGCATAGCTACGATGCATCGACGATCGGCGTACATGCCGGCGATGCACGCTATACGGACGTGAACGGCGACGGCAAACTGGATGAGGACGACAAGATGGTGCTGGGTAACCCGTTCCCGAAGTTCAGCTACGGCTTCAACCTGGGTGCGGATTTCTACGGCGTAGATATCCAGCTGTTCTTCCAGGGCGTGGCCGGCAACTCGATCTACAACGCACAGCGTGAGATGCTGGAGGGCTCAGGTAGCAGCTATGCACTGGCCAGCTACATGAAAGACGAGGTATGGGTAGGCTATACCACGGCCGTACAGAACGCCATGATTGCTGCGGGCGTCAACCCGTACGAACTGGAGAACCGCAACGGTACGATACCTAACCCGCTGGGCTCGCCGACGAATACCGAGAACTCGAGCCGCTTCATTGAGGACGGTAGTTACCTAAGACTGAAGAACCTGCAGATAGGTTATACTTTCCCGGCTAAATGGACCCAGAAGTTCCGCTGCTCGCGTCTGCGTCTGTACGCAACGGCCAGCAACCTCTTCACCATCACCAAGTACAAGGGCTACGATCCCGAAGTGGGTGGCGGTGTGGACTACGGAAACTATCCGCAGAGCAGAACGTTTACGTTTGGACTGAATGCGAATTTCTAAATAGTCGAAAGAAAAAAGAGAAAAGACCGTTCATTACATTCACTGATAGAATATAGACTGATTATGAAAACGAAAATCAATATAAAACCTTTGTACATTGTACTTTGTGGCTTCGTACTTAGCTTCACCGGTTGCAAAGATTACCTAACTGAGATTGAGCCGGGCACGACGCTCATAGAGGACTTCTATACCTCGACGCCGGCGGCTGTTCAGAATATCACGGCCTGCTATAGCCCGCTGCAGTGGGAGTATAACAATACCTATTGCTCGGAGTGGTTTATCGGCGATATAGCCAGCGACGACGCCCTGAAGGGTGGCGGTTCGACCACGGACATGAGCGACGCATATGATATCGAGAACTGGCGTACGACCGACCAGAACTCGCTGCTGCTGGACTTCTACCGTGCCAACTACCAGGGTATCGGTCGGTGCAACCTGGCCATAGAGTATATCGAGAAGATGGAGGTAGGCGTTGACTCGGCCTTCACTGCCAAGATGAAGACGCGCCTGCTGGCCGAGGCACATTATCTGCGTGCGTACTATTATTTCCGCCTGGTGCGCGTGTTTGCCGGTGTGCCGATGCCGCTGAAGGTGGTTCGCTCGTCGGAGGAGTGGGGCATGCCGCGTGCGTCGGTGGATGAGGTATATAACCAGATCCTGGCCGACCTAAGTATCGCCCAGAAGGGATTGTGGCTGAAGAGTCAGTACCCGGCCGACGATATGGGTCGTGCCACGAAGGGTGCCGCCGAGGCCATGCTGCTGAAGGTGAACGTCTATATGGCTTCGCCGTTCTGGCAGAAGAAGGGCGTACAGAAGACGCCGGCTGCCTGCTATGCGGACGCCAAGGCTTGGGGCGACTCGATCATCCAGTCGGGCGAGTACAGCCTGTGCACGAACTATGAGGACAACTTCACGCTGGCCGGTGAGAACGGACAGGAGTCGGTATTTGAGATCCAGTATGCCGAGGTGCCTTGGGGTGACTACGGCAGC
The DNA here is from genome assembly GCA_017541805.1 of Paludibacteraceae bacterium. GTDB lineage: Bacteria > Bacteroidota > Bacteroidia > Bacteroidales > Paludibacteraceae > Colicola. Next base: position 855 of record JAFXYK010000092.1, on the reverse strand, counting down.
GGTGACGACCCGACGAAGTTCGGCTATACGGGTGGCAGTTTCACCCAGATCCTGGTGCGCAGCCGCAACTCGGAGGTAGGCGGCGGTTGGGGCTTCGACCATCCGACCCAGGACCTCTACAACGAGTTTGAGGCTGGCGATGTACGTCGCGACGTAGCTATCTTGGTACCGAGTACGGCTATCGTATCGTCGTACCAGGCACAGTCGGACGAGACCTACCTGGGCAACAACATGCTCAACAACAAGTACGGCATGTATCGTGACCCGTCAGCCCGCGGTGGCGGCTATGGCAAATGGAGCCTGCATGCCAGTCGTGGTCCGCTCAACAACCGTCAGATCCGCTATGCCGACGTGCTGCTGCTGTATGCCGAGGCTTGTCTGGGGTTGGGCGATGCCGGAACGGCTAAGACCTATATCGACCAGGTTCGCTCGCGTGCCGGTCTGGGAGCCTGTGCTGCGGCTACGGATGCTACGCTGCGTCATGAGCGTAGGTGCGAGTTGGCGATGGAGGGTCATAGATGGTTTGACCTGGTGCGCTGGGAAGGCGTAGCCGGAACGGGACTGAAAGCCCATATGGATGCGTATAAGCTGACGGAGACCACCGAGGCGCAGAGCCATATGCAGGCCTTCGTAGCGAATAAGCATGAGCTGTTCCCCATCCCGCAGGAGGAGCGTCAGCTGAATCCGACGGAGGTGGAGCAGAATCCGGGGTATTAGACCGCTTCGCTGAAAGAATAAAGACCGTTCATTTCATTCACTAAAAGAATAAAGACAAAATAGATAAACTAGGCAACTAGGAATTATTAACCTTTTTTTAAAAACAAAATCATTATGAAAGCAAACAAATTTTTTGCT
>JAFXYK010000091.1 GCA_017541805.1 Paludibacteraceae bacterium | reverse complement strand
GAGGTGATCTGCGAAGCGTTCATGCAGGGTACCGAAGTGACCTGCGGCGCCTATAAGACGAAGGACAAAGCCGTCGCTTTCCCCATCACGGAGGTGGTGACACATAATGAGTTCTTCGACTATAACGCGAAGTACAAAGGCGAAGTGGACGAGATCACGCCGGCGCGCATCCCTGACGCCATCCGCGATAAGATCCAAGCCGAGACCCTCCGTCTGTACGATATCATCGGCGCACAAGGTATCATCCGCGTGGATTGGATCATCACAGGCGAGAAGATCAACCTCCTCGAGGTGAATACCACACCGGGAATGACGCCGACGAGTTTCATTCCGCAGCAGGTGCGCGCCGCAGGACTGGACATCAAAGACGTACTGACGGATATTATCGAGAACAAGTTCTCAAATTGAAATTGAAAATTGAAACATGCTGGATATTAACAAAGAAATAGCGAAGTTAAACTGGAACAAGGAGCCTCGCGGGCTGTATGAACCGATCGAGTACACCTTGGCTTCCGGCGGTAAGCGGCTCCGTCCGCACTTGGCGATCATCGCAGCCGAAGCCGTCATCAACGGCGGACTGATCAACTCGATGGACGACGTGCTGCCTGCCGCACTGGCACTGGAGGTGTTCCATAACTTCACCCTCATGCACGACGACGTGATGGACCGCGCAACGGTGCGGCGCGGACAAGAGACCGTGCATGTCAAATGGAATGACAACACCGCCATCCTCTCCGGCGACCAGATGCTCATCGAAGCATACAAACTGCTGGCACAAGTGCCGGCACCCAAACTGCCCCAGGTGCTCAACTGGTTCAATGAGATGGCTACCGGCGTGTGCGAAGGACAACAGCTGGACGTGGACTTCGAGCATATGAGTCAAGTGGGTATCGATGAGTATATGAAGATGATCGAACTCAAGACCTCCGTCCTCATCGCCTACGCCATGCGTATCGGCGGGTACCTCGCCGGCGCCGCACCCGTGCAACAGGAAGCGCTCTACCAGTACGGCCTGCATATCGGCTTGGCCTTCCAGATCCAAGATGACATCCTCGATGTGTATGGCGACCCGAAGACCTTCGGCAAAGCCATCGGCGGAGACATCTGTGCGAACAAGAAAACGGCGCTGCTCATCACCGCGCTCGAGAAAGCTGACCCGGAGACGAAAGCCGAACTGCTGCAGTGGTTGATGAGTTCCGATCAGAACGAGAAGAAGATCGCCGCCGTCACAGACATATACAACCGCATCGGCGTACGCGCTGAATGCGAAGTGATCATGGAGCAGCATACCGCCTTGGCCCTCGCACAACTGGACAAACTGCCGCAGAACGATGCTACCGAGAGCCTCCGCGAACTCGCCGAGCGACTCGCTAACAGAAAATCATAAATCACCTATCATAAATCAAAAATCACAAATTTGTTTTATGCCTTACCGTCGATTACCTAACACAGACCTGGCGCGATTGCATGCCCTGCAGAATGCAGTTCAACGCGCGCAGACAGCGGATTACACCGAGCAGGTCATTCCGTATAAAGTCCTCAGCGAGGCACAACGGTTCCTCGTGCCGTTTGAGAACGCCGTCATGCAATCCAAAGATAACTACAACTCGGCCGTCAAAGCGAACAAACAGTACCGCCATATCGTGCAGAACGCACGTATGTATATCTCCCATTTCATTCAGGTACTCAACCTCGCCGTCATCCGCGGAGAGATCAAGAAAGAGCAGAAACTGCTGTACGGACTGGACCCGCATCAGAATGTGGTGCCCGACCTGACGACCGAAGAGTATATCCTCGAATGGGGACAGAAAATCATCGAAGGCGAACAGAAACGGATGGCGAACGGCGGATTCCCGATCTATAACCCGGCGATCAACAAGGTCAAGGTGCACTATGATATCTTCTGTGAGCATCAGCGCCAGCACTCCTTCCACGTGCAGAACATGGAGCGTGTACACGGCGACCTGTCGTCCCTGCGCGCACAAGCCGACACCCTCATCCTCAACCTGTGGAACATGATCGAGGAGTTCTATAAGGGAGAGCTGCCCTACGCGCGGTTGATGAAATGTCAACTGTACGGCGTGATCTATTATTACCGCAAGGGCGAGAAAAAACTCACAGCCGAAACCGACCGTGAGCTCAAACGTATAAGAGATATTCAACCGACTATCCAATGGTCTGTTGAGGAGTGACGACGCGATCCATCTTATGATCGAACAGACCGTGCGGAATAGCGTGTTTCTTCAACTGGAAGGAATAGCAAACACCGATCTTCTTCGCAGAGAGCTGTTTACGCAGGAAACGATCGTAATACCCGCCGCCCCGACCGATACGATGGCAGTGCTGGTCAAAGACCACACCGGGCACCAGGATGACATCAATAGAACCACGCCAAGTAGGAGTCTGAGGCTCAGGCACACCGTAACGACCCTTTCGCATCATATCCTCTCCGTCATACGGACGGATCTCCAGCGAGTGGCGATGGGTGACTGGAAAAAGAAATGTTTTTTGACCCTCATACTTAGTGAGTAACGGACGTAAATCCACCTCATTATGTATCGGATAATAGAGCAGCACGGTCTTCGCATCGCGGAAGACGGACATTCGCTCCAGCTGCGCGATGATATGGCCCGACTCCGTAGCCACCTCTTCGGGAGTCATGATACGACGACGCTGCTCGATCACCGCACGCAATGCCTTCTTCTCCTCGCGGATACGCACCCAAGGAAGAAACGCTTTAAGATCATGTATTTGAGCTTGAAATAACATATAAAAACTTGTTTTTACCTTTGCGGCTGCAAAGGTACAAAAAAAAACTGAAATGCGCAAATTTTTTTACATAATACTGCTGTTTATCCCCTTCTTTTGGGTAGGATGTGAATCGACCACCAGCACCACCACCGCTTCGTCCGTAGCGAAACTGACGGCGTTCTCGTTCGCGAAAGTGGACACGCTGCCCGGTTTGGCTTCCACGGTCTTCACGGTAGAGGAGCGTCTGGACACCGGTCTGGTGTGGAACAAAGACTCGATGCTCTACGGCACCCGTATCGACAGCGCCGTACCGCGTTTCGTGTTCGCTGCCACTCCCGGTGCCGCTACCCTCACTTTCCCGGACACCGTCGTAGCTATCACCGGATACGACACCCTGGATTTCAATAAACAGCCTATCTACCTCACCATCCGTTCGGCGGACCGCTCGACCACCAAAGTGTATGAGATACGTGTCACCGTACATCAGGTCGATCCGGACCTCTACACCTGGACCCGACTGACCGAAGCGATATACCCTGCCGACGACAGCGAGCAACGCGTACTGGAACTGGACGGCGCCTTCATCATGATGGTCTCCAACGGTTTTGAACTCTTCGCTTACGGCTCCGAAGACGGCGCAGACTGGATGGCGCTCGGCAATCCGATCGGACTTCCCGGTGGTACCAAAGTGCGCCAGATGATCAGCGACGGCACTACCCTCTATCTCGGTCAAGGCGATGCGATATACACCTCCACCGATGCGCTTACATGGACCAAGCATACCGTCAGCGCGCCCGTTTACACCATGCTCCTCTATTGGAACGACCATGTATGGGCACTGGTAGACAACGGCGAAGGATACGAACTGGCGACATACGAGGATGAGGACCTGATGCTTACCGGGCTGCAACCGACCGATAACTTCCCCGTGAGTGATTTTGCGGCGGTGTGTTTCCATAGCTCCAGTCTCCGTGAACGGGCAATGATTATCGGCGGCTTCGCCGAGAACGGACAGAGTCTCAACACCCGCTGGAACCTCGAGTACTCCACCCACCCGCTGCCTAACGGCACATACCGCCTGGAGGAGTTCTCTATCGACCGCCCGCATTTCACCAGTCTCACCGGTATATCCGTGATCGAATATAACGACCAACTGCTGCTCTTCGGCGGCGTGGACGACCAGATGCAGTATTTCGGACGGGAGATCTTCTACTCTGTGGACGAAGGACTGACCTGGACGACGACGGATAGCACCAAGAACCAACTTCCGGAGGTCTATCAGGCGCGGCAGAAACAGAGCGCTATCGTACGCGATAACAACATCTATCTCTTCGGCGGTCAGGACAAGACAACCACCTACAGCGATGTCTATAAAGGCCGTCTGAACTCGATCGATTGGTAAAAAATCAAAAATCACAAATCAAAAATCACAAATCAAAAATCAAAAATCATAAATATTACTATCATGACTATCAAAGATTACAAATTCGCTGGTAAGAAAGCGATTGTCCGCGTGGACTTCAATGTGCCCCTGGACGAGAACGGAAAGATCACGGACGACACCCGTATCCGCGGCGCCCTACCGACCCTGAAGCACATCCTCGACGAAGGTGGTGCGCTCATCATCATGAGCCATATGGGCAAACCCAAAGGTAAAGTAGCGGCTAAGTACAGCCTTAGCCAGATCGTAGATGCAGTGGCTGCTGCCCTCGGTCGTCCTGTTCAGTTCGCAGAGGACTGCGCGAAAGCACAAGACAAAGCAGCTGCCCTCAAACCGGGTGAGGTACTGATGCTGGAAAACCTCCGTTTCTATCCGGAAGAGGAAGGCAAACCGGTAGGTATCGAGAAAGAAGATCCGGCTTACGAACCGGCTAAGAAAGAGATGAAAGCACGTCAGAAAGAGTTCGCTAAAGTGCTCGCTTCGTACGCAGACTGCTACGTGATGGATGCCTTCGGTACTGCTCACCGCAAACATGCTTCGACGGCTGTTATCGCTGACTATTTCGATGCTGACAATAAGATGCTCGGCTTCCTGATGGAGAAAGAGGTTGCCGCTGTGGACGCAGTGCTCGGCGACATCAAACGTCCGTTCGTGGCTATCATGGGCGGCTCCAAAGTGAGCTCGAAGATCGGTATCATCGAGAACCTGCTCGGTAAGGTGGATAAACTGATTCTCTGCGGTGGTATGACCTATACCTTCGCGAAAGCACACGGCGGTGAGATCGGTAACTCGATTGTAGAACTCGACAAACTCGATGTAGCTCTCGGTGTAGAGGAACTGGCAAAGAAGAACGGTGTAGAACTCGTGCTCGCTCCGGACGCTATCTGTGCTGACAGTTTCAGCAACGACGCTAACCAGAAGATCTTCCCGTCGAATGCTATTCCTGAAGGCTGGGAAGGCCTCGATGCAGGTCCGAAAGCACAGGAGAACTTCCGCAACGCTATCAAGGGCGCCAAGACCATCCTCTGGAACGGCCCTGCAGGTGTGTTCGAGTTCGATAACTTCTGCGACGGCAGCCGCGCTATTGGTGAGGCTATCGCAGAGGCAACCGCTAACGGCGCTTTCTCGCTCATCGGCGGTGGTGACTCTGTAGCATGTGTGAATAAGTTCGGCCTGGCTGACAAAGTATCGTATATCTCAACCGGTGGTGGTGCCCTCCTCGAAGCTATCGAAGGTAAGATCCTCCCGGGTGTTGCAGCAATCAAAGGTGAAGGAGCCAAGTGATTTTTGGCTCCGAGTCCGAGCGCCACGGGAGTGGATTAAGCGAGGACATAGAACATTTAAACAAAGTTTATTATGGACGTAGTAGGAAAAATCATACAAGTGCTGCCTGCACAAGAAGGTGTGGGTAAGAACGGCAACCCGTGGAAGGTACAGCCGTACGTGCTCGAGACGCTGGACCAATATCCGCGTAAAGTGCATTTTGAAGTGTTCGGAGAAGATCGTATCAAACAGAACCCCTGCGACATCGACCAATTGGTAACAGTTAGTTTCGATATCGAGAGCCGCGAGTTCAACGGCCGTTGGTACACCTCTATCCGCGCATGGCGTATCCAACAGGGTGACACCACTCAACCTGCCGTAGCTCCGACCGCTGCACCCGCAGCGCCGGTAGCCGGCGCACCTGTTGCCGCTCCGGCACAACCCGCTCCTGCTCCGGCAGAAGCACCGGTGAACATGGATCCGTTTGACGCTACTGCCGGCGACGGCACCAGCGACCTGCCCTTCTGATGCGGAAACTGAAAAAAAGATATGTGTTTATAACCATCGTGTTGGCGAGCCTGATATCTCTATGTCTGGTTCGCTGGCACGCGTGGTTCGACATGCCGCCTGAGCCCAAGTGGGAAGGACCGATACGCGACTATGTCTTCCCCTCTATGGCGGATGCTCCGTTCGCGCCGGATCAGGACCTCACCATCCTCGTCTTGGGCGACATACACAGCAACCTGACGCTGGAGGACTATAACGCGATCGCCGACCAAGTACCGAATATCGACGGTGTCGTACAGACCGGCGACTGGATGCAGTGGGGACAGAACTATTACTACCAACTGCTCATCCAGGAATGGCTGCCCAGCCAACTACATAACAAACCTGTCCTCGTTTGCCCGGGAAACCATGAGTATAACAAAGGGCTGATCAAGGAGCGTTCGGAGTTCTGGGATCACGCTTTCCCCCATCCGAACAATGGTCCGGCTGTGCCGGGTGCCACCTATTATGTCGATGTGCCGGGAATCCGCTTCATCGTCATAGACACCAACCCGATATGGCGACTGACCCATTTCACGCGACTAATGACGTGGATCAACCATTTGGTCAAAGAGGCGGACGGACGTTTCGTCGTCGCAGTGATGCACCATCCTGTTATCTCTGCCGCCAAAGGACGGTTCAACCCGCTCATCTATTCGTTCTGCCATAGAGGCCTGAGTAAGACCGATCTCGTGCTCGCAGGACACGATCATAGTTACATGCGGCGCGAACCCTTCGTCATCCTCAACACTGCCGGTGACCTCAAGCGTCAGCGACCCAGTCTCCGTGCGGCAGAGGCCGACACCGCAGCTGTCTATGGAGTGATCCGCACGCATATAACTGATCATACGCCCCAAATGACGTTCACCGTCTATCGTCTGCGCGACCATTCGGTGGTCGATTCGATCTATGTTAAGCACCACTGATGCTATCGTGCTGTCCCTGCAGCCGCAATCCGATAAAGCGCACCTGCTCCACGCTTACACACGCGAGGGCGGGCGCGTTAATTATAAGGTATATGGTTTGGGACGCAAGAACACCGCCGGCAAATACAGCCCGCTGTCTATCGTTCAACTGACGACGGACGCCCACTCCATCCGAACGGCGCAACTGACCTTTGTACCCGCCACCCTCGTCACGGATCCCTATAAACGCGCGATAGCACTCTTCATCAGCGAAGTGCTCTACCATGTGCTGCGACATCCTATGACAGATGAACCGATGTTCGATTTTCTGACCGCAGCTATCCAAGACCTGGACCAAAGCACCGAACCGCAGAATTTTCACCTGACTTTCCTCATCGACCTGGCCGCCAAACTGGGATTCGCTATGGAGAAAGAACCCGTCATGCCGCACACCCGAAAAGAACGGCAACAGACCCTCCAAGACCTCTGCACGTATTTCGAGGAGCATGTCGAAACGTGGCAAAATCCTAAATCTTTGGATATCTTAATGGAGGTTTTTGACTAAAAAAAGCCATCAAAAGCAAAAAAAATGCAAAAAAATTTGGCTAATTCAAAAAAAAGCAGTAATTTTGCACGCTTTTTTGTCGTCGGAAGTGGCTTACGATGACTTCGTTGCTCTGCAACTCGTGTAATCGCCGCACTTCCTCCTCTCCCCAAAAATTGAAATTTTCGGGGACCCTAAAATTAAAAATCAAATAAAACAAATAAGACAATGAAACGTACATTCCAACCTTCTCAACGTAAGCGTCGTAACAAACACGGCTTCTTGGAGAGAATGGCTACCGCTAACGGTCGCCGTGTATTGGCTGCACGCCGTGCTAAAGGTCGTAAGAAACTGACTGTAGCCGACGAAGGTCGCCACAAATTTTAATGGAGTCAACTAGACAACACAAGATCGCTCGTCTGATTCAAAAAGACATGAGCGACATCTTATTGAGATACGCGCGCACGCTGCAAGGGACTCTGATCTCTGTAAGCGAGGTGCGCGTTTCGACTGATCTCTCTATTGCGCATATCTATCTCTCTATCTTCCCGCAGGCGAAGGTGAAAGAGACCATGACGCTAATTGAAGAGAACGCTCATCGTTTTCGCGGTGAGCTCGGCACATTGGAGCGCCATCAACTGCGTATCATTCCCGAAATAGTCTTCCATTTGGACGAGACGATCGATCGGATGGAGCGCATTGATGAACTGCTCCATGGCTAATTTTTCTTCGTATATCGCCTGGCGCTACCTCTTCTCCAAGAAAGGGCACAACGCCATTAATATCATCACTTGTATAAGCGCTGTAGCAGTTGCCGTTGTCACGGCTGCTATGGTCTGCGTGCTCAGTGGTATGAACGGTATGGGCGCACTGGCGGAGAAGATGTTCACGGCGTTTGACCCGCCTCTGCTGGTCGTTCCTGCCGAAGGACAGACGCTACGCACGGACACCACGCCCGTCGCTTCTCTGTACGCGCGCGAGGACATCGCGTGTATCTCCATGCAACTGGAGCAGTTGACCCTTGTGCGCTACGAGGACCAACAGGCACCGGCGCACCTATTAGGTGTAGACAGCCTCTTCACGCGTACCGCGGACATCGAGCCCCTGATCTACGAAGGACGGTTCTGCCTCTGGGACGGAGCACACTACGGCGCCGTGATGGGCAACGAGATAGCGGAGACCTTCCACCTCAGTACCCGCTTCAAACATGCGATTCACCTCTATGCGCCCAAGCGCACCAGACGGATCAACATGAACCGACCCGACCTCTCCATCAACGAAGAGAAAGCATTTGCTGCCGGTCTCTTTGCCGGCGAACAGGACGGTACGATCAATCAGACTGTCATCGTTCCTATCACCCTCGCGCAGCAGTTGTACGAGTATGACGAGTACACCGCGACGGCCCTGCGTATCATGCCGAGAGATAAATCAAAAATCAAAAATCTCAAATCCCAATTATCGCAAGCCTTAGGTCCTGGATATAAAGTGTTGGACCGATACGAACAGAAAGCGTCCTATTTCCGTATCTTCCGCATAGAGAAACTGATGACGGTGCTGCTGCTGGCTTTCATCGCCCTTATTGCAATCATCAATATCGCCGGATCGCTCTCTATGCTCATCATTGATAAACGCGACGACAGCCGTATCCTCTCGCACCTGGGTGCCGACGTATCTACTATCCGACGAATCTTCACGTTCGAGGGATGGTTTGCTACAGCACTTGGCACCTTCTTCGGTCTCCTCGCCGGATTGATCCTCTGTCTATGCCAACAGCAGTACGGATGGTTACAGATGGGGAATGGCAACAGTTATATCGTCTCTGCCTACCCCGTAGAGGTGCACGCAACGGATATCCTGTTAGTAGCCGGCATCGTCCTCACCATCGGTTTCATCGCAGCTTGGGTCACCACCCGCAAAATACAGATTGACAAATGAAAGCACGTCTCTTACAGTTCCTGTCCTGCCTCGCTATCGCGATTCTTGCCATAGCCTGCCGACCGACGCCCTCGCCTTACCGCGGGTTACCGTCCACCTATGCCACGGCGTATCAGCATATTTACGGTCATTGCTATGACTCCGTGCCTTATGCTGTAGTGTCCCTCGACCTCTTCTCGCAAGGACTGGATCTGGATGAGAATAAAGTGATTGTAGGAACGGGCTACAACCTCTTCCTGTCGGATATCTTTGTGCCGGACAGCCTCCTTACCGAAGGCACCTATCGGTCTATACCGCCGGACACCCTTGCGCCCTTCACCTTTCTTGCCGGACGTTCCTTTGAGGGCTACCCCACCGGGGCGTATATCCTGAATATCGAAGAAGGAAAAGTGAAGCAGATCCAACTCATCGACTCCGGTAATATGACTTACCGCAACGACAGTCTGCTTTTCACGCTTTACTATAAGAACACCTACGGCGGCAAAGCAACCTATCGCTGTTCCTTCACCGGTGCACTGATCCCATGGCTAAGAAAATAACATCGACTGAAGCGCTGCTCAAGGAGTATCATACCTGGTTGCGACTCGAACGCGGCTACTCGCCGAACACCATCGAGGGCTACGAGATGGATCTGGATAAGCTGCGCGCGTACTGCGACGAGCATCATTTGGATGTGGTACATCTGGAGTTTGATGACTTGCAGGAGTTTATCTTCGAGACCTTCAAAAGCGTCAAGTCGGAAGCTACGCAAGCCCGTGTGTTAGCCGGGATCCATTCCTGGTATCGTTTTCTGCTGTACAAAGATTATATCGACCAAGACCCTTCGGAACTGCTGGAAGGACCGCGTAAGTCCAAACACCTGCCTACGGTGCTCTCGCTGGAAGAGGTGAATGCAATGATGGATGCGATCGATCTCAGTTCGAATGAAGGACATCGCAACCGCGCGATGATGGAGATTCTGTACGGCAGCGGTCTGCGTGTGAGTGAACTCGTTAACCTGCCGCTCAGCCGCATTTACCTCAACGAGCACTACATGCTCATCGAAGGAAAAGGTTCCAAACAACGGCTGGTGCCCCTCTCACCGGTGGCCGAAGAGTGGTTCGGGTACTGGATGCAAGAGCGCGCCACATGGCCGGTCAAACCCGAATACAGGGACTATGCTTTCGTTAACCGCTACGGTCGACCCCTCACGCGTGCTATGGTCTTCACCATCGTACGGCGTCTGTGCGCCGAAGCCGGTATCACCAAGACCGTCAGTCCGCACACCCTGCGGCATTCATTTGCTACCCACCTGCTGCAGAACGGCGCCGACCTGCGCGTCATCCAACAACTGCTCGGGCATGAAGACCTGGCGACCACCGAGATATACACCCATTTGGACGTACAGGATCTACGAAAAGCGATTCTCCAATGTCATCCCGCCAATAAAGTTGAAAGGTGAAAGATGAAAGGACACATAGGGTGAATGGTGAAAGGTTAAAGGTGAAAGGAATAGTTCTTTTTATCTTCCTTTCAATTTTCAATTTTCAATTCTCAATTCTCCACGCTGTGGAGACGATTATTGTCGGTGAGATCGTCAATGAGACGACGGGTGAACCGATCCCGAACGTCAACATCCGTTTTCGGGGCACTAAGATCGGCACGACCTCTGACGAGAACGGGGCGTACGCTTTGCGCGTGGACATGACCGCTAAAGCGCAACTCATCTTCTCTGCCGTCGGCTATTACACTCAGCGTTTTGAGATCGAACCCGGTGCTATGGCAGGACTGCAGGTCTCGATGCGGGAAAAAGTAGCAACCCTCACCGAACTGGTGGTGGCGCCGAATGAGAACCCTGCCCTGGCGCTCTTGCGTCAAGTGCGTGCACACCGTTCAGACAACGACCGCACCCTTCATCCGGACCGCACTACCACCGCGCAACGCGAGCAGACGCTTTATATCTCCCATATCAACAAACGGCACTTACGGCGCGCGCTGTGGCGAAGTCTGCAAGCAGGTATGATCGCGCAGGAAGACTCCACCTATATCCTTCCGCTCTATCGCGAGACCCAAACCTTCCGCATCGCAGGAACAGAGATGCTTCCCGCCAATGACCAGAAGACACAAGCACTTGTGCTCACCTCCACGGATTACTCGTCGCTACTCGGCAGCGAAGGGAACCTCAATTTCTATGCGAACTCTGTGCCGCTCATGGGGCACGCTTTCCTCTCTCCCCTCGCCGCCGGAGGCAACCTCTATTACCACTATTTTCTCGATGAGGCAGAGGCGGACACCTTGACGAACCTGGTACGTGTCACCTTCCGAACGAGAAACCCCTTTTATGCCACTTTCAACGGTGAGATGCTCATTGATACCACCACTTTCGCCTTACGTTCCCTCACGGCTTACGTACCGGCAGAAGTGGCAGTGAACTACGTCAACACCCTGCATATCTCGCAGACGCTTGCTCCGGACGGCACGCTTATCGACGAACACGTCTCAGCGCTGCTGGACTTCGCCATCAAGACCGACAAAGCCGGCACTGTATTCCCCACTCTGCTGCTGAACACTAGTCTGCGAAATCCGAATATTCAGAGTACTCCGATTAATCCGATTACTCAAAGTATGCCGACTACTCAGGACGCTCCTTCCCGGAGCGACTCAGCTTTCGCGGCTTTGGACAGCCTACCTATCATTCGCACCGCCAAGTGGTTCGCTACCATTGCTACCACCGGATATATCCCCACCGGTACACCCGTCGACATCGGACATATCGAAGAGATCCTGCAGGTGAACAAACATGAAGGAGTACATATCGGATTACCTTTCCGTACGAACGAGAAACTGTCCAAAGTGGTGTCTCTTGAAGCATCGGTAGGCTATGGTTTCAAGGACCGTTTACCCAAAGGAATGGGTCGTATATCCGTCAACCTCCCGACGGAACGTCGTCATATCCTGCAGTTCGAGTACAACGAGCGTTATGTCTGGTCCGAAGTGGATGATTTTGACCGACTGCTACGAGAGAACTCCATCGGTTTCGGTAACTTCGACTTCACCGCCTATGCTTTTGAAGCCCTGAACCGCGACTCGCTCTACGTCAACACCGCCATGCGGCAACGGCAGTTGCAGTTCCATTGGTTCGCCGACTGGTCCAAGAACGTAGAGACGCACGCGTATGTACGCGCCGGATGGACACTGAATGCGCCCTACACCGTCTATCGCACACCTTATGCCTATCAGTCCCTGTCCCTGATCACGCGCCTCAGTTGGGGAGAAAAGAAATACGACGGTTATTTCTTCCGTCGCTATGCCTACTCGTCCAAATATCCGGTGTTGTACCTGGGCCTCGAAGCCGGTCATTGGGCTCTGTCTTCTGTCAGTGATAACGGTCTGTCTTCTGTCAGTCCAAAGGACGGTCTCTATGCCCACTTACGCGTCATGCTCACCCAGCATGCACAACTCGGTATGGGAGGTACCCTTTCGTACGCACTTCAAGCCGGAGCGCTCTTCGGTCGTGTACCCGAGACCCTGCTGTGGCAAGCGAACGCTAACCAAGGCTATGCGTACGACCCTTACCGTTTCACTTTCCTGCACGGACAACAACTGCTGGCGGATAAATACGTCGCGCTGCACGCCGAATGGAATGGAATGGGTATTCTCTTCAACCTCATTCCCGGTATCCGCTGGTTACATCTTCGCGAACTGGTAGAAGCCAAACTCGTGTACGGTTACAATCAACAATCACTTACCTCCCCTCACCAATTGTACACGGAGGTCGGTGTCGGCATCGGTAATATCCTCCGTATCTGCGATCTCTATTCGGTTTGGGGATTCTTACCGCTCAACAAACAAAACACCCCAATAAACAATCGTTACTGGGGTATTCGTTTCCGTATTCACTTAGGTCTGTAAGCTACCGCACTTCGTCGAACTTAGCCTTCATCGTCGGGTTGCCGTTGGTCAATCGTTTGATAGTCACGTCTTGCAGTTTCTTATCCGCCGCACTGAGGTTATCGCCGGATTTGATGAGGTTCTCACGCACTTTGGTCAGGTGCGCAATCGTCTTATCGATCTCATCGATCGCATCGGAGAAGCGCTCGTTGGCCAACCGCACGTTGCGCGTGAAACCGTCCTTGAACGCCATCAGTTTCTCTTCGAAATTCGTCACATCCACCTGTTGCGCCTTCACCAGCGCCAGTTCGCGCTTCGCGTCCAGGCTCTTCTTACTCGTCTGGCAGAGGAGCGTGATAAGCGGAATGAAGAACTGCGGACGAATGACGTACATCTTCTCAAAGCGATGACTCATGTCCACGATACCGCCGTTATAGAGTTCGCTATCCGGCTCGAGCATCGACACCAGCACCGCATATTCGCAGCCTTTCTTACGCCGGTCAGCATCCAGTTTGGCGAGGAAATCTTCGTTCTTATGCTTGGTAGCCGTCTCGTCGTTCTCGTTCTTCATCTCAAACATGATAGAGATATACTCCACGCCGTCTTCGCTCTTGTCGCGGAAGACGAAATCGCCTTTTGTACCCTCTACCACCTCGTTGTCTTTCTCGAAATAAGCGTTCGGCATGAGGGGGCGGAGCAGTTGGTTAAAGAGCGTGGAGCAATGGATCTCCAGCGTCTCACCCACCATCTTCGTGCTCATGCGCTGCTTGAGGTCTTTGTAATACGCCACCTGCTCCTGCGCAGCCTTTAACTGCTCCGTCCATTTGGTCTTCGCCTCGGCCAGTTCCTGCTCTTTCTTCATGTACGACTCCGTGGCTTTCTGACGCACCTGCGCTACCGCCAGTTCTTTCTGCTGCTCCGCATTCTGCAACTGGTTCTGCAGCTGCTGCAGTTGCGCTTGCAGTTGTTGCTGCTGTAACTGGTTCTGCACTTTCTCCATCTGCAGCTGTGCGGTCAGTTTCGCTTGCTGGTTCTGTTCCAACTCATGGATACGCCGACTCAGTTCGGTTTCGAACTCAGCATTACGTACCTGACCGAGCAAGGCAACGTAGTCACTCTCATCTACCGTAAACACATTTCCGCAATGCGGACACTTCAATTCTTTCATCTTTGCACGATTTTGCGTGCAAAATTACGAAAAAAAATTGGAATACGCAAATAATAACAAAAAAAAAAGAGAGCTTAAGCGAACTTAGACTCTCTCAAAGTGGCGGCTACACGGGGAAAATGGAGGACAATAAAGAAAATATTGAATTTTAAGCGTAAACTCTTGCTTATATGAATAATTTTTTGTACCTTTGGGCCTTGAAAACGATCATTCCGCCTCCGTGCTGCCTGTGTAGCGCACCATAAAGCACACGGAAAGGAAAAAAATAAATGATTTATTTTTATGATAGATCAGATTATTGATTACAACCGCTTCTTCGTGGCACAAAAAAGCTACGAGCAGTACATCACCGACAAGTACCCGGACAAGAAACTGGCGGTACTCACTTGTATGGATACACGCCTGACGGAGTTGCTGCCGGCTGCGCTGGGACTCAAGAACGGAGATGCCAAGATCATCAAGAACGCCGGCGGACTCATCATCACGCCATTTGATTCGGCGATGCGAAGCCTGATAGTGGCTATCTACGAACTGGGCGTAGAACAGATCATGGTGGTTGCCCATTCCCAATGCGGTGCATGTCACATGAGTTATGCCCATTTCCACCACGTCATGAAAGCGCGTGGCATCAAAGATGAGACGCTCGACACTATTCGTGAGTGCGGCATTGACCTCAACCATTGGTTAGAAGGTTTCCGCGATACGGAGACCTCCGTTCGTAAGACTGTAAAGACCATCCAGACTCATCCGCTCATTCCGAAAGACGTGATTGTACGCGGATTTATCATCGATTCAGTCACAGGTGAGTTGCAAGAGATAAAATAACGATATGAGAAAGTCCACGACTATATTGTTTTTACTATTGGCATATTCGCTGATAGCAGCCGTGCCAGGGTATGTCAATCCGATCCTTCCGTACGATTATTCCGACCCGGATATCATCCGTGTAGGCGATACCTATCTCATGACTTCTTCGTCGTTTAACAACGTGCCGGGCTTGCAGATCTTAGTCTCGAAAGACTTGGTTCACTGGTCTATCGAAGATGCCGCTATTCCTAATCGCTTGCCGGGATATAAAGAAGGAGATCCGGTGCTCGGTAATTTCGTTTGGGCTCCTTCCATCCGCGAGCACAACGGACAAATCTATATTTTCTACGGAGACCCGGACCGCGGTATTTACTGTATTCGCGGCCAACTGCATGCGTGGGAGGAACCTGTCTTGGTGATGGCGGGTAAAGGATTGATTGACCCTTGTCCGCTATGGGACGAGGACGGTCGTGTGTGGCTTGTTCATGCTCTGGCAGGTAGTCGGGCAGGACTGAAGAGTGTGCTGCTGATGGCGGAACTGAACGAAGACGCGATGAGTGTCAAAACGCCAAGTCGTATCATCTTTGACGGTCATGCAGAACATCCCACCTGCGAGGGACCGAAACTGTACAAACGAAACGGATACTATTATATCATGCACCCGGCCGGAGGCGTTTCTACCGGCTGGCAAGTGGTGCAACGAAGTAAGAATATATACGGCCCGTATGAATGGAAAATAACTTTGTCGCAAGGCCATACTGCCGTTAACGGTCCTCATCAAGGAGGCTGGGTGGAGACACCGGAAGGAGAAAACTGGTTCATTCATTTTCAAGATGTAGGCGTAGCCGGACGCATCGTTCATATGCAGCCTGTCCGTTGGGTCGATGACTGGCCCGAAATGGGAAAAGACGGAGAACCGGTAGCTGAATACGGCAAGCCTAGGAAAGGCGAATGCACGTGGACTAATTTCGTACGACGGGATGAGTTTGATATCATGACCTTAGCCTTAGACTGGCAATGGGCCGGAGGATACATCGATCCGAAATGGTATTACTGCGATGCCCATAATGGCCTCTTGCGGCTTTATAGCGCTCCGCAGAAAGAAGATGGCTTTATGCCGAACATGATCCTGCAAAAGATCCCTTCCGTCGCCTTTACGGCTACAGCACGTGTACGGTTCAAACCTTGTCCCGACAAGAAACTGGCAGGTACGGAACAAGCAGGAATGATTGTTTTCGGACGCAAGACTTTCACGCTTCAAGCCCCCGTTTCAGATGAATGGACGTACTTGCGCCTAAGTATGAATGAACATCAACAAGGACAGTTCTATACCTCTTTGGATGGCCAACATTGGACCAAATCCGGTGACGTCTTCCAAGCGGAAAAAGGTTACTGGACCGGCGCACAAATAGGTCTCTTCTGCACTCGAAGCAAATCCATCAACGATGCCGGTTGGCTCGATGTCGACTGGTTCGAAATTCAAAAAGGATGGAAATAGTTGATCTGCTGGAAACTGGCATGAACGCCTGTTCCTCGGGCTGCTCGTCAAATCGCTAATGAAATAATACATGTATTTACTTTCAGGTGATGAACGCCTGGCATACCAAAAGACAATTAAATGAGAAAGATGAAAATCATTTTAACTGGAGCCACAGGTTATGTGGGCGAAGGTGTGATGCTCGAACTATTGCGTACGCCGCAAGTGGAGAAAGTGCTATCGGTCGGAAGGCGATCGGTACGAATTGACGAATATCCCTTAACAGACGCCGAAAAAGCCAAACTCGAGGAGTACATCATCCCTGACTTTATGGATCTCAAAGCCGGAGACAAACATTTTGAGGGCTATGATGCGGTCTATTTCATTGCCGGTATTACCTCCATCGGTACGCCGGAAGATGTCTATCGCCGTATCTCATACGACATTCCGACGCATTTTGCGGACATCATGCCGAGTAAAGAGCAGATGACCTATATCTACCTCAGCGGCATGGGCACAGATTCCAACGGCAAACAATGGTGGATGCCGATCAAGGGTGCCACAGAGCAGTATATCAACACGCTCGGTTTCAAGCACGCTTTTGCCTACCGACCGGCACTGATGCGTTGGGCAAAAGGACAGCGTGGCACCAAGATGCAGCG
Organism: Paludibacteraceae bacterium; assembly: GCA_017541805.1. Classification (GTDB taxonomy): domain Bacteria; phylum Bacteroidota; class Bacteroidia; order Bacteroidales; family Paludibacteraceae; genus Colicola. The sequence continues at coordinate 846 of JAFXYK010000091.1, read as the reverse complement.
AATGCAATACGCTTATATCTGTTTTTATCCGCTGATGCGTCTCTGCGGTCTTGCCAACAATATGACCGAAGTGGCGCACTCTATGCTCGCCTGTACTCGCGACGGATACAAACAATCTGTCATTAACCCGAGGGATATAACGAAACTGACTAAACAATGGTAGGCAAACAAGAAAAAGACAAGATACGATGCGCAGCACGCGTAATTAACGAATGAGTGAGTTAGTGAAGGGAGCGGCAGCAATGCCGCTTTCTTTGTAGAGTAGCCGCTACTTTGAGAACCTCTGAGATTCGTCTTGGGTGTTCTTTCTTTGTATAGCATGTCCGGCGATGCAAGCGGTAAGCCGCCCCCCTCCTATAAAGAAATTTTGCGAAGCAAAGACAAAGCCGTGAGCGAAGCGAAGCAATCGATAGAGCGGAGCGGCAGAGAACACCTTATTAAAGGGTGAAAGAAAAAATCGTTAAAAGAAGAGTTGAATGAGCGTTGTTCTAATTAGATTATCGCTGTTGTGATGTCTTCGGCTTCGGGGAGATTGAGTTTCTGTCGGACTTGGGTCTTGCGCTGGTATATGGTTTGAAGACTTTGACGAGTGAGCATGTTGATCTCCTTGGTGGAGAAATCGGCTTTGAGCAAACAACAAAGTTGCAGTTCTTTCTCATTCAAGATTGGGTGCGCCGAATCGTTGGATTGGTCGGTGGCTCCATATTTCTGCACGAGACGTGTATAGAAGCCGTCATAGACCAAATCAATGGTTTGGTAAATGCTTGGCCAATCGATGAGGGCATTGGCGGTTTCCTCGTTCAATGCCATGAGACGCGCAAGCAGTTGTTGGTTGGCTTCGGTGGG
>JAFXYK010000090.1 GCA_017541805.1 Paludibacteraceae bacterium | reverse complement strand
GCTGCTCTTCGGGGTACCGGCCCCCTGCCTACGTGTTTTGAGGCACCCCTTCCTCAAAACATGCCCCCGAAAGAGCACTATCCTTACTAAACTAACCTAAATTACTAACCTTAACTAAATTAAAAGAAAATTATGGCAAAAGTAAAATGGGCTGAGGGTATTGAGTATATATCCGGCCTTTTGACCAAACGCCCGAAGGCGGGCAAGATGCACAGTGATCACAGTAACGCGTTGTTGGCAACGCACCGCGTAGCGGCGACGACCAACCCCGTTTGTACGCGGTTATACATGGTAGGTCCGTACAAGCGTTCGACGCAGCCGAGCGCCAAAGAGCTCGACGCTCGTGCGCGTTTCACCGCAGTTCGTGCGGCTGTGAAGGCTCGTAAGAGCGATCTGATGGCGATCACGCAAGATCAGATCAACTTCAAGGCGCAGAAGGATCTTGCGAACGGCAAGAGAACCATGAACGCGTACTTGTGGTACGTCTGCGGTGCGGAATATGATGCTCAGCATAGCAATGGCTAACGGAAGCGTCCTTCGGGGCGCTTTTTTTTGTCCTTCTCTTGCACAATTGAAAAAAAAGCAGTACCTTTGCAGCGGAAAATAAAGTAATTCAATACGATGAAGAGGCTATTCTTTATCATAGTAGTGGGGATGATGGTGGTGAATGTGTGGGCGGAAGTGCCGAGCGTGATCTTCCACCACCTACCGGATACCATCCGACATGAGTTCCGTGTATGGGCGGTATGCGGTGAAGATACCATCTATTCCTTCTATGTGCCGCGGACGCAACTGCATGTGGGAGACACGCTGGAGGTATACCAAACGGATATCCAAACGAACCCATGTGCGACCTGGCGTACGTTCCTGTATTACGACAAGCAGGAGGTGACCTCGTCCACGGAGCAGATGACATGGAAAGGTGTTGTGACGCAGCCCGGTGAGCATAAACTCGGGTGGGGTGTTATCGTCTATCACACCACCGGCAAAGTATCCGACAAATTCATCTCTTACGAGAGCATCCATGTGCTTGAATAGACAGAGTGAGAGCCTGTGAATCATAAAATACGCAACAAAAAACACAATTTTCTTGCATATATCAATAAAAAGCAGTAACTTTGCAGCCGAAAGTTGCAAAGACATGAGTAAAACGCTAAAAGATCGGTTGGATTATCTGATAGCATTGGTATCAGAATTTGCTGCGGCACATAATATGTCGTTGCAGCAGGCGTACTTGTATCTCCAGCGATACAAAGGTCTTGACTTTGCCGACGAGTTCTACGATGTAGAACATACCATGTCCTTCGATCAGGCCGTTGAGGATGTAACGATGTATTGCAAGAGAATGGGAGGAACAATTGCATGATACTCTATCACGGTACCAACACAGACTTCCAGCAGATACGCCTCGATATGAGTCGTGTCGGTAAGGACTTTGGCTTCGGATTCTATCTGACAACAGACAAGCAGGTCGCTGCACGTCAGGCAGAGCGTAAAGTGCTTCAATATGGTATCGGAGCCAAAATCGTGCAGAGTTATGCTATGGATGAGAAGCAATTAGACGGATTGAAAGTACTCCGCTTTGATTCCTATACCGAAGAATGGGCGGATTTCATTCTCATGAATCGGCAGAATAAAGAGCACCGCTCGTTGCACGACTATGACGTGGTGATAGGTCCGATTGCTAATGACACGGTCGGCTTTCAGATTCGTCGATATACAGAAGGAATCATCACTAAAGCGCAGTTCTTGCAAGAAATCATGTATCACCAAGTGACGATGCAGTATTTCTTCGGCACAGAGCGGGCACTGGCTATCTTGGAGAGACAATGAGCAAGGAAACGTTTATGATAGAATCGCTGACTCGCGACGTGGTAGCTCTTCTGATGGAAGAAAGAGGCTTATCTATGCGCGAGGCTATGGATGCCTTTTGCAGTTCCCGTACGTTCGATGCACTCTCAAATCCGGAAACAGGTTTGTATTTCCAAAGTCCAGCATATATTCTTGACGAGTTTAAGAATGAAGAACTATGAAACATATCGTATTCTCGTTCCCCATAAGCGTCCTCGTGACGCTTTTTTTTTGTACCACTTTGCTCCAAAAATCATAAAAATTCATACAAAAATCATAATTTTCTTGCATATTCCGAATATTTTGTGTAATTTTGCTGCGCGAAATGGATATTAACTGATTTTCTTTAAATACTATGCAAAGAACAATACTCATCTTATTATTCTCCTTTGTGAGCACACTGATTATGGCGCAGGCACATCTTTTCCGAGGTAACTCCTCGTACTCCAGCGACATCCTGTATACATGGGATGGCAAGTCGCTATACAGCGGCAAATCGTCGTATAGCAGTGATATCCTCTATAACTTCGACGGCAAGTACGTCTATCGCGGACGCTCGTCGTATAGCAGCGATATCCTTTACACGTTTGACGGTAAGTACGTCTATCGCGGCAACTCGACGTACAGTAGCGACATCCTTTATACATGGGACGGCAAGTATATCTACCGCGGGAAATCGACATACAGCAGCGATATCCTCTATACGTACGACGGCAAGCACGTCTATCGCGGACGCTCGTCATACAGCAGTGACATCCTTTACACGTTTGACGGGTCCCTGCCGATACCCATCCTGATAATGATTATTCAATAAAGAAAAAATATAAGCTAATATTCTTATGAAAAAAATTATCTATGCTATAGCCGTAATGGTGGCGATGGTGGCGTGCTCGAAGGGACAGAAGGCAGAGACGGAGGCGGAAGAGTCACAGGCGTTGTCAATAGAAGAGCAGTACCCCGGGTTGGAGTTGAGTGCGGCGCTCAAAGGGCGTCTGGAGCTGCAGGATACCGTTGTGCAGATACCGGAGGAGTACACCGCCGAGGAGAAGATCGTGTATCTGGAGAATAAGTTAATCGTCAGTCCTATGACGATGGAGGAGCTGCTGTCGTTGGCACCGGTGCACACCTTGGATCCGGACACGGCGAGGTATGGCGATGCCTGGAAACCGGAATACTGGACAGCAGAGGGTAGGGAGAAGACGGCGCTGGTTAACCGCTTTATGCGTATGCATTTCGTATCTATGGGCGATCCTTTGGATGAGTTGCAATGGGCGATGGCAGTGGACACGATGTTGGGTGAATATGCGGCAGCGAAGCATATCTCCAAAGAGAAAGCGCTGGAGGGGTTGAGCGAAGGTGTCGGTCATCTGGAAGCCGGCACGCAGTATGAGATCAATCTATGGTGCTACATAGAAGCCAGTATCGCGTATTACAAGACGCTCCATACGTATTGTGAAGTTATTGAGAATCAATTCGAGGCTGACAAGCAAGAGCTACTTTACTATGAATATCAGGCATGGGTGCGGATGAACAATGCACGTCAGGAAGCGTACATCAATATCCGTCGTGCAGGGGATCACTACAGTGCCCTGCCGATGGAGTTCGAAGGGATGTATGCTGCGTTTGCGGACTATCGCACCCAATTGCTCAAGATGGAAAATGAGATCCTATGGCTTGATCGTACCTACAAGCGCAAGCACCCGATCATGGGTGAAGCCGATTGGAATGAGTATCTGGATCATAAGCTCTTTCGCTTAGCCGCCGATGAGGACTCCACTATCATCAATGAACTGGACCAAGCGGTGCGTGAGTGGCTTAAGATGCGTCAGCGCGTAGCCAAGAGTGCGTATTCCGCTGCGCAGGAGTCTTATGAAAACCTCACGTCCGACTATTATTGGGTTATCATCCATGAGGCAGAACCCATGCCGGAAGGATATTATTAAAGTTTACGTATATGAAAAATCTTGTTACGATTATTTGTTCGCTATGCGTGCTGAGCATTGGCATCACCGGATGCTCGAAATCGGAGAAACCGCACCTGTTGGTAGATCCGAGCAGTTACGATGTGATTTACGGACCGCTTCATACCATTGAGTCCCAATGCTACAGTGTGACGGAGACAGACGGGCAATTGGTAAAAGGCAAACAGATGGCTGAGGCTGTATCTTTCAGTAGCCTGCAGATCGCGCCCTCATCGTATAGGGAGTGGGACGCAGATACCTGTTTGAGCCTATACGTCTCCTATGCGGCGGACGGAACGGTTCTCACGAAGGCAGAATATGAGCATGCCAATGGCCATCGAACGAGAGCTACCATATATAGTGGTGAAAAAATAGAGTTATCCCAACATAATATCTACGAGGGAGACAGTTTACTCGATATTCAGTCGGAGGATATTTACGGAAATACGTATCAATGGGAGATAGCGGATAATTATCCGATAGGTTGTAAGATATATAACCAGGAAGGTGAATTGGTGTGCAACCAAGATATGCGGTATGAAAATAAAAGTCTCGTCTATCTGGCTATTGAGGACCTGGTCAATCATGAGAAGAATATCGCCAATCAAGAGTGGAATGAGTGGCGGCAGCTGATGAAGATTGATCGGATTTATGAATCGGAAGGAGAGTCGCATTCGATCGTTTTCTCTTACACATATGACGACCGTCACCTCCTCGTTCATGCGCAGATCGATTACGATAGTTTCCAACCGTTTACCGAAGGAGAGTTCGAATATCTCTCGTTTGATGCATACGGCAACTGGCTCACGCGTAAGATCACTATCACCGGCAGCAAACGGGAGTGTTACTTGGAGGAGCGCACTATCACGTATTATGAATAAGCGGAACGAATAAAAGACAATAAACTATGAAGACGTATGTGGCTATGATCGCAGCGGCGCTGCTGCCCATCATCCTGTTATGGTTGTATATATGGAAACGAGATCCGAAGAAAGAGCCGTTTAAGCAGTTGCTGAAGGCCTTCTTGTACGGAGTGGGTATCTGTATCCCTGTGGTAGTGGTGGAGCTGGGTGTGAACTGGTTGCTGTTCGGTGACGCTGTGCCTGCGACGCTGTTAGCCGCCACACAAGAGGCGTTTATCGAGGCGGCGCTGGTGGAAGAGAGTTTCAAATTACTCGCCTTATGGCTTGTGCTGCGTAAGAATCCGTATTTCGATGAACATTTCGACGGCGTGGTGTATGCCGTGAGTGTGGGACTGGGTTTCGCGGCACTGGAGAACGTGCTGTATGTCGTCGGAGCAGAGGACTGGGGCATGGTGGCGCTGATGCGTGCTTTGCTTGCAGTGCCGGGACATTATGCGTTTGCGGTGCTGATGGGTTATTACTACGCGCTGTACCATTTTGTGGACCACTCGGCGAAGAACGCCATCAGTATCTTACTGGTGCCGGTGATAGCGCACGGTATCTATGACCTGTTGTGTCTGAGTACTAACATAGAGCCGGAATTGGCTGTAGCGATATTTATCGGACTGATCTATTTCTGCATCAAGATGCATCGCGTGGCGTACGCGCATTTGAATACGCTGATTGAGAAAGATAAGGAGCTCTAAATCAATAATCAGCAAAAATACCAAAAATAATTTTTTTCATCAGCGATATGAAGCGAATCTATTTAATTCTGGCGGTGGGCCTATTGGCGATGAGTCCGAGTGTGATGCGGGCACAATGGCGTGTGGGTCTCTCCGGCGGCGGTGATTACAACTGGTACACAATCAATACCAATTATCAGACCGATTACCGCTACGATGGAGCATGGGGCTGGAATGCTGCTGTGTTCGGTCAGTATAATTTCTTTGATTGGCTGGGACTGCGTTTTGAGTTGGAAGCCAGCGAGCGGAACTATCGTTTCCGCCGTACGGGTATCTATTCCGGCACGAACTACGTGACGCATAACACGTATATGCATTTGCCGGTGATGACGCAGTTCAGTTTCGGTGGGAAGAAAGTGCGCGGGTTTGTGAATACCGGTGTGTATGCCGGATATTGGTTAGCAGGCCGATACAAAGGGCGTTATTACGAGACGATGAGTGACCGGCTGATGACGGTGGACGAACCGTATATCTTCCAGAACGAGAAAGATCAGCGATGGGACTTCGGTTTAGCCGGCGGTATCGGTATCGAATACCGGTTCCTGGAGCATTGGATGATGCATGTGGAGGGGCGATGCTACTACAGTTTCATCAGCCAGACGAAGCCGTATATGCAGATCAAGGACAGCCGGTATAATACCACTATCTGTATGAATCTGGGATTTGCGTATGTGTTTTAAGGAAGGGAAGAGGTTATGAAGAAAATACTATATATCACCGCAATCGTGCTGATGGCCGTGGCATGTCGTCCGACGGGCGATGAGTTATTATCCTACGGTCAGAATGATTATCAGGCTTTCTATGATGCCAATCACAGTTATGCAGGTGAGTTCAAAGCGCTCTGGACCGCGCTGAATGAGAACTACTGCATCTGGGATTTCGAGGCTCAGTATGGTCTGGATTGGGATGAGGTCTATGCCACCTATCTGCCTAAGTTCGAAGAGCTGGACAAACGGCAAGAGGATGTGACGGATCTGGAACTGAGTCTTCTCTATTCGGGATTCCTCAACAAATTACATGACGGACACTTGCAGATACAGGTGAAGAACCCGGCGACGGGGAAATATCTGACGTTTTCGCCCAATATGCAGCGTATCATCAATGAACGCTGGGAACAGTATAAGACTGATCGGGATAATATCACGACGCTGGATGTGTATCAGACATCGGCTGTGGAAGATAAATACCGTATCCGCGATTATGCAATCGCCAGTTCGACGACGGTCATGGCATCGTTGATGGATTCAATCTGCCATCAGTTGATCAGCGGCATTGATAATTATGTGGCGGTGGTCGATTCGCTGGGCGGACCGAATGAGACGAATAATGAGATATACGCGGATTTGCTCACTCTGCGCGAGAAAGCCACGAAGATATTAGAGAAGTTAAATGTATCGCAGACGGAACTCGATAACTCCATCTCAAGCATCGCCAGCACGTATAACACGCTATGCACGCAATACAAAATGATTGCCAAACAGGTTGGGGTAGAAATGAAATCGGTAGAGAAAAACCTGTCGAACGACGGTTTAGGCGCATTGCAGGTGGCGGTGTTTGAAGGAAACATTGTCTATATGCGGCTGAATAGTTTCTATTTGACCTCCAGTTTGGAACCATCGTATGTCTCATCCGACACAGCGTCGATGTACTATGCATACCAGATGTCGGTGCAGCGCACATGGCGGCATTGGTTTGATACGATTCAGGCGCTGGATGCAGCCGGTACCTTAGGCGGAGTCATTTTCGATGTGCGTAATAACGGCGGCGGTTATGTCAATGATTATAAATTTGCGCTGGGAGCCTTGCTCCCTTCCGGCGGATGGGAGTCGCATACCATGCGTGTGAAGAACGGTTCGGGACGGTTGGATTTCGGTCCGCTGGTGCCGTTTGTGGTAAAGACCTATCCGGGCGAGCATGCTGTCATTGATCAGCGTCCGATAGTAGTGCTGGCGAACACCTGTTCTGTCAGTATGGCG
>JAFXYK010000089.1 GCA_017541805.1 Paludibacteraceae bacterium | reverse complement strand
GGCTTGATCTACACCTTTGAGAAAATGTTCCATTTCATCTCATCGATCACGCTCGTCGAACTGACCGATATCAACTCCGATCTCTTGCACCAACTCGCTGAAAAAGCACCCGGTACGTTCCAGCACTCCATGCAGGTGTCGAACCTCGCGTCGGAGGCTGCGAAGGCAATCGGCGCGAATGCACTCCTGGTACGAACAGGTGCACTTTACCACGATATCGGAAAAATAGTCGATCCGCTCTACTATGTAGAGAATCAAAACGAAATAGATAATCCGCTCCTTAAGATGGATCCCCGCGATGCGGCGCAAGTGGTTATCGCGCACGTCCATGAAGGAGAAAAACTGGCGCGAAAGAGCCACCTGCCTGAAGCGATTATCAATTTCATCACCACCCATCATGGCACCTCGCTCGTGCGCTATTTCTACAATACTTATTGTAATGCGCACCCGAAGGAGAACGTCGATCAGAAGATCTTCCGCTACCCGGGAGCCAAACCTTCGACCAAAGAAGGGGCTATCCTCATGATGGCGGATGCCATCGAAGCTCGTTCGCGCAGCCTGTCGGACTTCTCCGAAGCCTCTATCTCGACGGCCGTCAACCAGATGATCGACGCACAGATCGCCGACGGACAGTTCTCCGAGACACCCCTTTCGTTCAAGGATGTCGAAGATATCAGACGTGTCTTTGTCGCTCGCCTCACGGCCATGAACCATCACCGAATCGCTTATCCGAAACTCAATAAATGAGAGAATACCCGATCTATCTGGCGCCAATGGAGGATGTGACCGATCCGGCCTTTCGTATGCTATGCAAGCGTTACGGAGCCGATCGTGTCTATACCGAGTTCGTCAATGCCGACGCACTCGTGCGGGACATCGCGTCTACGACGCGCAAACTGACCATCCACGATGCCGAGCGACCCGTAGCTATCCAGATCTACGGTCGGGAACCCGAAGCGATGGCTGACGCAGCGCGTATCGTTGAGACCGCGCATCCCGATTTCATCGATATCAATTTCGGCTGTCCGGTGAAGAAAGTGGCAGGCAAAGGTGCGGGAGCAGGCCTGCTGCGCGACGTGCCGAAGATGCTCGAGATAACGCGCGCCGTAGTGAACGCCGTTCATACACCGGTCACAGCGAAGACGCGGCTGGGCTGGGATGAGAACCTGCTCTATCTCGAAGATGGCACACCTTTCATCGTCGATCTGGCGGAACGACTCCAGGACTGCGGAATCCAAGAACTCGCTATTCATGGCCGCACACGCAGCCAGATGTACCGCGGAGAAGCAGACTGGACCCTGATCGGGGAAGTGAAGAACAACCCGCGAATACATATACCTATTATAGGTAACGGAGACGTGTGTACGCCCGAGCGCGCGAAGGAGTGTTTCGAACGCTACGGCGTGGATGCTATCATGGTCGGCCGTGCTACCTTCGGCGCACCCTGGCTCTTCGCAGAGATGAAAGGACTACCTGCCCCCAAAACGATGGCCGACAAAGTGGCTGTGCTCAAAGAACATGTCCTCGCATCGATCGCCTGGTGCGGCAATGATGAACGCAAAGGAATAGTCCATTCGCGGCGCCATTTTGCTGCCTCTCCGGTCTTCAAAGGACTCTCGGATTTCAAGCAGACCCGCATCGCCCTCCTTCGCGCAGAGACGGTAGAAGACGTATTTAGAATGATGGACAAAATAGTAGAAAAATGGGGATGAGAAAATTCTTTGACGCCAATGCGCTGTGGCTCTCGATGCTGATCGGCGCCCTTTTATATCCATGGCTCTTGCCGCTCAAACCGCTGCTGCCATGGCTCATCTTTTTTATGCTCTTCTTCACCTTCTGTAAGGTGAATCCCCTCGACCTGCGCCTCCATAAATGGCATTGGATCGTATTGGCGTCGCAACTGGCATTCAGTTTTGTCACCTATACAGGTATTTTATACCTGACTTCCGATGCGGTCCTGGCGCAAGGACTGCTCATGTGTTTTATCATGCCGACGGCAACTGCCGCACCGATCATAGCGGGAAAGATGGGAGGATCGATACAGAACCTCACTACGTTTACGCTCCTCTCTAATTTCGCGACAGCGATTATCGTTCCTGCTACCTTTCCGCTCATCAATCCTGCTGCGGATATGACTTTCTGGCCGGCTTTCCTGCTCATCCTCTCGCGCATAGCGCCCCTGCTCTTAGGCCCGTTCTTCGGCGCGTGGATACTCCGCCTGCTCTATAAGGCGCGCACCAAACAGGAGTTCGTCCTTTCCAAACGCCTTGCCGTCATCCCGTTCTATCTCTGGGTGGCTTCTATCATCGTGTTGTCGTCTGTGGTGACAAAAACGGTTGTTACCAATTACCAGACACAAATCACAAATATGCTAATCCTTTTAGGATTATCCTTCGTCGCCTGCCTGCTGCAGTTCGGTCTCGGCAAACTGATCGGCTATTACATGCCTGCCCCCAGCAAAGGACGCGACTACCAGGATGTGCTCATTAACCCGGCGGCTGCACCCAAGACCATGGCGGGCGTCAGCTCCATCACCGCCGGACAAGCGTTCGGACAAAAAAACACATCCCTCGGTGTCTGGATGGCACAGACCTTCCTCGATCCGCTCTCCGCACTCGGCGCAGCAGCGTATATCATCTGGCAGAATCTCTTCAATTCCGTCCAACTCTTCGTCGTCGCGCATAAAAAATAAAAAAAATCGGCAAATAAATTTGTGTATATCAAAAAAAAGTAGTAACTTTGCAGCCGGAATTGTGTGAATTAAAGTTTTTAACTTTATATACAACCAACTTTTTGTTTAACTAAATTATCAAAACATCATGAGAAAATTATTCTCTTTTATCGCTGCCGTGCTCTTCGCAGGTAGCATGATGGCTAATCCGTACACGTTGACGTTCAACTACTACGACAACACGGGTAGTGACAAGAGCTCTGCGGAGACTACATTGGACGGCTTGTTCGATGCAGCAAGCATGAACTATGTTGACGCTACGGCTGATTTCACGATTGACAAAGTGTATCTGGGCCGCAAGTACAAAGACAAAGTATCGGGTGACTCGATCTTCTCGAACATTAAGTTCGGTTCGTCGTCGGCTGTTGGAACTCTGAAGTTCGCGCTCAAGGACATGGCTGTCGACTCGGTTATCTTCCGTGCTGCTATGTATGGTGACTCTGAGGGTTCTGACGGTTTCTCGGTTAACGGTACTGCATTTACGCTGTCTGCCGGAAACAAGTCTTTCGAGAATCTGAAGTATGTTCCCGCAGGTGACATCACCGCGCTGGAGATTGTTCAAACGAAGGCTAGCAAAGGTCGTTTCTATCTGACCTCTATCACGGTTTACCCGAAACAGGGTGG
>JAFXYK010000088.1 GCA_017541805.1 Paludibacteraceae bacterium | reverse complement strand
CACTACTACCACATAGTTTCCTACAAACGGCGTGTTATCCAGCACATCGTTGATAGCCGGAGGATAAATCGTCGTTCCTTTGAGTTTGATCATATTATGCTTGCGTCCGATGAGCGGCGTGAGTCGATAACTATTTCGTCCGCAAGCACAGGGCGCGGTCACTTTGGCGGCTATGTCACCGGTGCGGAAACGCAGCAACGGCATACCTTCCACGCCCAGAGTGGTGATGACGATCTCGCCCGGTTGACCGTCAGGAACGGGTTTATCATCCTCTCCAATCATCTCGACAATGATCAGTTCGGGGTGTACATGTCCGCCACAGGCGCACTCGCACTCCGAGAACGTAGCCGACATCTCCGTGGAAGAGTAGGTGGCATACAGCTCCACTTCCGGCCATTTATCATGGATGCGTTGACCGAGCAGGTTGAGTTGGAAATGCTGGTCGCGCAAGCCTTCACCAATGCCGATGATCTTACGAATGGACGAATGGCGGTAGTCTATCTGATGCTGTTCCGCATATTCGATTAAGCGTAAGATGAAAGAAGGTACGCACATGATAGCCGTCGGGTGCAACCGCTGAATTGTATCCCATTGCAGTTCAGGAATACCGTTGCCAACACGGATGATGCTGGCGCCCATTCGACGAATACCGAGCCAATAGGCCAGACCTGCCATAAAGCGCTTGTCGATGGTTGTCATCAATTGCAGGATATCCCCTTTATGCAACCCGGCGCATTCAAAGGACTTATGCTCATTGTACGCCAAGCGTTGCAGGTCGGCTTCCGTACAGCCGAACAGCACTGGATCTCCGAGCGTTCCGGAGGTAGTGATATAATCGATGATGTCCTCTTTCGGGACGCACAAGAAATCATTATTGAACTGCTGTAAGTCCGCTTTTTCCGTGAACGGCACTTGCTGCAAATCCTCTATCGTACGAATCGAAGAAGGGTCAATATGATGCTCCGCAAACACCCGCTGATAATAAGGCGAGTGTGTAGAAAGATAGTTGATTTGCTTGCGAAGGAGTTCTTCTTGATATTCTTTTATTCGTTCGCTTGATTCAAATTCGATATCCATTGTATACATTCGTTTTTCCATTGTCTGCATTCTTCTGTTCCTTTCGTGTCCGATCCGCCGAATCCATGCCCGCCTGTTTGGTACTGAATATACCGGTGCGGAATATGGTTTGCTGTCAGTGCTGAATCTAATAGTTCGGAGTTCTGGTACTTAACGATCGGGTCATCCACACAGTTCACCAGGAAGACCGGCGGACAATCAACCGGAATATGTTTCTCTAACGAAAGGGAGTCGCGCATCGTCTTGTTAAACTGTCCCCACACACCGAGTGCACCGCGGCGGGAACGATGATGGGTGTAGCGCTTGTCGGACATGGTAACAACCGGATAGATTGGACAGACAAAAGTCGGTTTGTACGCGGTGCGATTGTGGGTCGCTGACATCATCGCCAGGTGTCCTCCGGCAGAGAAACCCATCACGCCTATTTTTGTGGTATCTATATGCAGCGAGTCTGCGTGCGTATAGACAAAGCGTAGGGCGTCTTCCACATCCGTGAGCATGTTCGGGTAGGTGTTTCCCAACCCAATAACGCGGTATCCGACACAATAAGCACTGATATTGGCTACGCGGTATTTGAGCACAAAAGCATTGATGCCTTGGCTGTTGAGCCACTGTGCCACTTGTGTCCCCTCATAGTTCATGTCATGCCAGCAGTAACTGCCACCTGGGCAGACAATGATCGCGATGCCTGTGTTCTGCGTCGAATCGGCAGGGTAGACAGTCAGTCTTTCCGTTTTCTTCGCCGCCAGCCACTGACACTGCGCAATAAGGATAATATAGATTATTATTCGGAGTCTTCGCATAAAGCATTCGTTGTTTGTATAGCCGTATTTACAACACCGCATAAACCATGCAGGAAGATATTCTGTCCGGAGAGGTAGAATCCCTCCACGCGGGTACGCACCGAGCCGACGGAGTCCTTCATACCGAACATAGCACCTTCGGGCGATAAGTAGTCGTCGCGATAAGTGAGGGAGGTTGAACTGAATACATCTATCATCTGTTTGCGGATATTCGGATAGATCCTTTCAATGATACTGATCACATCCTGCTCTTTGCGATGCTTGAAAGCTTCATAAGCGGTATAATCGGCTTTGCGATCTTCGTGCCAAGGCGCTAACTCGTTGTAAACCATCGGCATGACCGTCTCGATCGTCCTTGCGTACTGCTGAAGAGGCGACGAGCAAGGTGTCATCACGAGCATGGTATGCTCAGGAATGAAATGGGTAATCGGATCGTACGGCAGCGTATCCGGTTTCAAACGCAGGTATATCTTAAACGAACCGAATGTCTCCGGCGTTTCTAGAATACGTTTTTTTGTGACAGAACGGAAGATAGGCAGGTCCGTCATGGTCAACAGTTTCTTAGGATGCAGCGTGCTGATGAGTTTGTCAAAAGGCCCGAACTCATTGATTTTGAATAGATCCCCTTCTTTTGTGATGTGCTCGATGCGCTGTGACAGCAAGATACGTCCACCATGTCGAGTAATATAGATCGCCAGATCATCGGCTAAACGCTGACTGCCTCCGACGAAGCGGTATACACCGTTTTGGCATTGTTTCCATTCCTCTTCTCCAATCAGCGCTGTAGGAGAATAATCCATGGCTGTTTGGGTCACATTAGCTTTAAATCCTAGACTTTCCAGCACCTTTTCCACTGTTCCTCCGGGTTCCAAACCGGACAGGATATGCATGCCGGTAAGCCATGTCTCGCCTTCCCGTTCATACGAATACAAGCCGCCGCCTAATACCGGTAGCTGCTCAAAGAGCGTCACTTGATAGCCGCGTTGTGCCAATAGCGCACCGCAGAATAGACCGCTGACACCGGCTCCGATGATACCGACTTCGGTGCGATTGGAGTGGAGCAGGGCGCTGTAGTGCTGTTCCAGAGACTTGGTGCGTTTCTTATAAGTGGCGCCGAAAGATGGGTCGTTGACAGGAATCCGAGGCAGCACGGTGACGTTTACATCAGCCGGTTTGAGCGCAAACTGTTTCTTGTTCATATAATCCACCATTCCTTCAATCAGCAGCGGTTGGATAGGTAGGTTATATTTCTCTGCGTAATAGAAGGCGCCGCGATGGAAATGTCCGATCTCACCGGTCGCTGAACGTGTGCCTTCTGGGAAGACAAAGAGCGAATACCCTTCTTTTATGATGCGTTCTACCGCCGCTTCACGCTGCTCATCGTTAAACGAAGTGGGGAAACTGTCCATGAAGCGCGATACAACGCCCAGGAATGGATTGTTCCAAACATAATCTTTCACGACCATCACTATCTTTGGTGACAGCGACAAAGCCACGATGGTATCGATGAATGACTGATGATTAGCGACAATGACCGATTGCGTCGCGAAGGTATCTGGCTTTGCGTGATGAATAGTGAGGCGCAAGCCCGCTATACGATCCGTGAAATGTTTGGCTACTCGCTGTACAAACCGGTGATATCGGGCTCTGGATGCCGCGTTGCGTCGATGGAACGCAAAGAAAAGCAGCGTGTACGGATTGACGATGAATAGCATCACAAGACCGAAGTACAGGAAGCATATCACCGTGCGCCAATACATGTTGATATAGCCGAAGAGCACTGCTCCGACGCACAGGAAACAATTGAGGATACTGATGCGTGTGAAATCGCGTGCCGGCACAAAATGCGACACACGCTCTGCTTTCGGCGGATAATAGACGCGGATCGGCACCGGCACTAAAGGTACATTATGCCATGCGGCAAAGACGAGCAACTCCAGTTCCGCTTCGTAGCGACTGGTCAGTAAACTTAGACCGTGTAACTGATGCAGCGGATAAATGCGCATTCCTGTCTGCGTGTCCGGCAGGTGGATGGTTGTCTGTAGAGCAAACCAGAAGTTAGAGAAACGGTTGGCGAATCGACTCTTACCGTCCATATTCTGATCCGTGAATTGCCGGCTACCGACGATAAGTGCGTTGGGATTGACCTCGTGTGCACGCAGTAAAAGAGGGATATCTTCCGGGTAATGTTGGCCGTCGGCATCAATCGTTAAGGCAAAGTCAAATCCCATCTCTATCGCTTTGTAAAAACCAACCCGGAGCGCACTTCCTTTACCTTTGTTCTTCGGGAGCGAAACGATAGTTATCGGAAAATCCAAGGTGGCTAGTAAAGCCAAAATATCATCGGTACAGCCGTCATTCACGACGATGATGTCGCGTAGCTGTTGATGCACGCGACGAACGACGTCTATGATGGTACCGGCATTATTGTACGTCGGGATCAGTGCACAAATATGTTGCTTTGAATTGCGCATAAACCGCTGTTAAATCAGGATTAGCTATTTCTATTTTGTTTTCGTTTAGTTGATATACCACCTCCATATCCGGCGTGATCGGTTGATGGAATTTCAGGTTACTGATAGTGGTAAAACGGATCGGTCGAGTGAGGCGCTCCGATAGGATTTCCTCGGCTATCTGCACCAGACATGCCCCGGGTACTATAGGATTGCTCGGAAAATGCCCTTCAAAAATAGGGTGTGAGGGATTGAAGCGCAGACGGATTCGGTTCCCGTCGCTTGCTATCTGTTCATATAACTTATTTCTTAATGACATTCGTAAACTCAATAATCGTCGTATCTCTGTTCTTCTCAACCAGTTCCACTCGCTGAGCAACTTCATTTTGCTCGTCCATGATGATCTTTACCGATCGAAAGACACGCTTGGACTCTTTCTGCATCTTTGCATCGTCCTGTCCTTGTCCGGCAATAGATGCCATCATCATGCGCAACAGGCGCTTTACCTGTGGATTGACATTCGTCTTCTCGCCGTCCAGTTCCCATACAACCGGCTGCGGTGTGATATACGCCCACTGAATATAGTCCGGCGCACGGTAAATCAAGTGACCGGTGGACACTTGCGGTTCATTCATCAGAGCCACTTGTTTCGTCTGCACGAAGTCCGCTTCGATGCTCAGGATGACGGATAATATGAAGGAGATGATATATGCTAACATATTAATTTACAACGAGATAGCAACCTGCCATGATGAATAAAATACCGACCCACTGTGTCCATGCTATGTGCTCGTGGAAGAGCACCATCGCCGCAATCATACCGAATACATAAGCCAAACTGCTCAACGGATATGCTTGTGAGAAAGACCAGTGTTTGAGGATATACATCCAAAGCACGCCTGCAGCCGTGAACGAGATGCCGCAGGCTAACCACCACCAGTTAGTCAATTGGCTAGCGATGAAAGACCATGTCCAGGAAGCCTTGTCAAAAGCGTTCAGGGCCATCTTCATCAGTATCTGTCCTCCGCATAGGAGTATGCTCTGTATGATTGCTAATAGAATCAGTCTCATATCATTCGTTTTTTGTATATACGGTCACTCGGGCGATATTCTCTGTCCGGTCGCCGATCAGTTGTAACACTTGGTCCCATACCTCCACTTGTTCGTCGAATTCCAGCACCAGCGCACTGCGGATCTGTCCCAGACTCATCTGCGTCTCAATATCCATGAGCGCACATGCCTTCGAATCTTTGCCCTGCGAGTAGGTGGCGTTATAACCGTGATTGCCGGTGAGGATCGCGATAAAGGAAGCAATGGTGTTATGCGTCGATTGGATGAACGGGGTAGGTTTGAGTTGTTGCTCGTTCGAATCCATCATATCTTGCAGGAAACGCATCGACTGCAGCATACAGCCCCACTGAGTGGCGCAGATAATAGCGTCCGGCTGCGTGATACCGCTCTCTTGCATCGCCTGTCTGGCTGCAGCTACAATACGTCTCATCTGCGGGGTCATGCGACGGGCTTCGGCCGAAGAGACCAATGTCGCAACAGTTGTATCATCCTCTATCTGAACACATATTCGCTCGTTCATAGCCGTCTTTTTCACTTCGCTCAGTTCGATAGGATCCGCACTGATCACCAGCGATGACTCATTGCCTCCAAAGCCGAAGGAGTTACATAATATGTGCCGCAGAGACAGGTGTAAGGTATGGGGCACAGGCTGAATCAAACCCTCTGCACCTTGACTCCAATGTAAGTTAGCCGGGATGAAACCCTTATTCATCGCCAGCACACATATCACGGCTTCTAATCCGCCGCTGGCAGAAGTTGTATGGCCCGTGAAAGCCTTCGTACTGCTGATTGCCGGTAGTGTCTCTCCAAAGAGACGACGCAAAGCCGCTGACTCACTAAGGTCATTATTAGGTGTGGCTGTACCATGTGCGTTGACATAGCCAATGTCTGCAGGCCTTAGCCCGGCCATACGCAAGGCACCTTGCATCGCCAGGAATGCTCCTTCGCCGTTTTCGGACGACGCCGTTTGATGGTACGCATCGCATGTGTTTGCATAGCCGCTGACATATCCGAGTATCTTCGCTCCGCGTGCGACGGCATCTTCTTCCGGCTCCATCACCAGATATCCGGCACCTTCCCCTAAGTTAAGACCGGCGCGGGTGGCATCGAAAGGTCGGCAGGGCTGATGGTCCAAGATCATCAAGGTGTTGAAACCGTTTAGATGAAAACGACTCAGACTCTCCGCACCTCCGGCCAATACTGCTCTCGCTTGCCCCGTACGCAGCATGTTAGCGCCTAACACGATCGCATTCAGAGCCGAAGAACAAGCTGTCGAAGGGGTAGCGATGAACGAGAAGGGCGACAAGTGCTTAGCGATCGCTTTCGTCGATTCGCCGGCCTCATGCAGACGGATATTTTCCGTAGCCAGGCCTTGTTCATAATCCTGCCAATGCTGCTCCGTCAGGTCCATACCTCCCACAGTAGTACCGGAGAGGAACGTGTCGCATTCCCGACCGGCCATCGTCATCGCCTCGCGAGCCGCCAACAGGCCTAACAAGGATGTGCGAGGCATCGGCTCTTCCTGCGCGATACCGCATCTCGCTTTCAATTCCGCATCACTCAGCGCCACTTCGCCTACAGGAAGCTCTGTGTGCACACTGCCTAAGAAACGCATGGCAGCGATACCGGACCGTTCGTCCAGCAGCGCTTGCAGCGTCTCAGTGCAGTTCAAACCGATCGCGCTGACAACTCCTATGCCTGTGATAGCTATTCGCATGAATTATTTAGTACGGTTAGCTTGGATATACTCCGCCATCGTTCGAACGGAAGCAAAGATAGCCTTGCCCGCTTTGGGATCCGCTAACTTGATGCCATATTCCCGATCCAGCAACATGATCAGTTCTAACGCGTCAATGGAATCCAAACCCAGACCTTCTCCGAAAAGCGGAGCATCGGTATCGATGTCAGTCGGGGTCATGTCTTCAAAATTGAGCGCTTCGATGATTTGTGCTTTCAGTTGTTCGATAAATTGTTCCATATTAATTGTATTTTTGCGTAAAACATATTTGGACCGCTGCACTCGCACCAGCCGGCGAGAACAGGGGTGTTTTTATCGTTCAGTGTGGAGAGCAGGATAGGCTCCAACTCTTCCGGTTTATCCAGTACATAAAAGGCCGTCTCGCCCTGTAAATGATGGCGAATAGCAATCTCGCCAGTCACAATGTTCGGCAGTGTGTACACAAAGAGCGCCGGGCTGGGGTAGTAGTTGCCGTCGGATATCGTAGTCAAATAGTCCGTGTCGTTCTGGATGCTGGCGCTTCTGTTGGCCAGAATAATCGCGCACTCAGTATTTTGTATTCCGTCAGTGAAACGGTCTGTACTCTTCAATACCATCTCTGCAGCAATGAATCCGAGGCGGCATAGGGTGTCCATCTTAAAGAACTTCGGATAGGCCCCTACATAATGACGGTATAACTCTACAAGCATCTTATCGCCGGTCTCCTGCACCGCCACATGCTCACCGTTCAGCACCACAGCCTCTGGGGTAATTACTATTTCACTTTCAACTCTCACCTTTTCTCCTTTCCACTTTCAACTTTATTGCTGCATTCACACCTCCGAAACCGGAGAGCATTTTGATGCATGTGCCTTGTTGCAACTGCATCATACACAGTATCGTCTCCAATATACCGGCAGCACCCATTGTGTGTCCGAAGAATGGTTTGAGCGCAGAAACAGGTGTGTTCGCCATTCCTGCGCGCTCAAGTGCTGCTTTTTCCATGTCGTCGTTATACAGCGTGGCTGTACCGTGAACACCGATCAGATGGATGTCTTTCGGATCCGTTCCGTCCAGCACGTCCATCAAACAGCGGTAAGCACCTTCACCGGTCCTGCTGGGCGCCGATAAGTGGTTCGCGTCATTATGAATACTACCGGCCTCAAGTATCCAACGTATCTGTGTTCTGTGCTCTGTCAGTGAAGCGGTCTGTGTTCTTGTATACACTATCGTCGCCGCTGCCTCACCTAAGTTCAGACCATTCCGATCCGGACTGAAAGGCTTGCAGGGCTCCGGAGAGAGGGCTTTGAAGGACTGAAAACCACTGACGATGAATCGTGTCTGGATATCGCAACCTACCACCACAGCCGTCTCGTAAATCCCCGATTCCAGCAGTCGCTTGGCGGTGATCTGCGCGCAGACACCCGACGTACAGGCATTACTAACGACGATTGGCGGGTTTGGATTACCAAAATGACGTGCGATAGCTTGCGCCGGCGTGATAAGATCCAGATTATCCCCTTTGGTGGTACTCAGAATAAACACAACTCCGGGTTCTTCCGGCTTAATTTTCGCCTCTTTAAGCGCCATCTCCACACTTCGGATACATAGCGCCGTGAAGTCCTGCGGCGTCTCGAACAACGATGCGCAGAACGGCTCCACGTCTGCAAAACGGGACGTATGTACCCGCAAACCACTGCGACCGGCCTGTACGGCGGTTGCGTTTGCTTGCGAACCTTCTCCTAAAGGAGAAATAATACTATGTCCGATACAATATACCATTTATTCGATAGTGGCTATCTTAAGTACTGTTGTGGCGATCAATTGCCCCTCTAAGTAGGTTTTTACTTCCATCAGGCTGATATTCAGCACTTCTTGCACGACCTTTGCTTCGGTGGTCAACGTCTGACCAACATGTGGGAAAGATGTCACTTCCATCTGCTTGATGGCACCTATATATCCGATCTTGTTACCGGCGCGTGTTGCACAAGTCTGCGCTGCGTTCTCCATCAGTCCGGCCAAAGGCAGGATATCATCCTCTACTAATGGACATGCGGCAGGAATGGTAAAACGTGTCCGTGCTAACTGCTCGTTCACCTCATCCACCGTGTCGATAAACACAAACGGTGGCCGCTGTGGAATAAAATCTGCTATGTTCCTTTCACCTTTCACTTTTCACTGCCCCAGAAATCATAAAAATTAAACCACTGATATGGGTGTTTCTTCGCCATATCCTCTACACGGCCGGCAAAACGGTTCGCCAAGTCCTGTGCCTGTGCTTTGCGGGGCAGAGTAGTATCCACCTCCAACTGCTCGCAGAAAACATGATAGGTCTTATAACTCTCTTTCATCACAAATACCAGCAGCACCGGCTGTTTCATCGCCACACAGACCTGAAAAGCACCGGCGGGTAACTGAATCTTGTCGCCGAACATCGTAGCCTCTATCCGCGTGTCGCCTAACAAGCGGTCGGCCGCAAAAGCTAACACATCACCTTGTTGCAACACCTCGTTAATGCGGTAGATATGACTCATGTCATCGGGATAGACCGGAATCATGTCGATGTTATTCCGCTCCAGAATCGCTGCACGGTTCTTCATCACTACCGGCGATTCACCGCCGTAAGCCAGGATATGCAGTCGTTTGTCCGGGGTGGAGAGGAAATAGCCGGCCATCTCTGTGTTACCTACATGGGAGAAAAGCATGATAAATCCCTCTTTGGCATGCACCCGATCGTAGTATAACGCTTTGTTCTCTACCACTACTTCGTACGTCCGACCCGCGTAGGCGGCGAAACGGTCCACGATGGCTTTGCCGAAGTTATAAAATGACCGATAGACGTCGAAAGCGGCTTGAATACGAGTGCGACCTCTGCGGCGGTGGAAGACATACGCTCCATGCCGCTCGGTGGAACGAACTAGGATATACCATATCAACCACAGGTGCATTACCCCGTAGATGAGGCGTGTATCCGTTTTACGGATGATACTCACCAATGCTCGTTGCATCCAATGAGTACCACCGGTCTGTCCGCTCCACTGTGCCATTAGATATGCTCCTCGATGTAGCTGTAGAAGGCTCCTAAGGTCTTCACGTTCTTCAGTTCGGCTGCTTGCGGTTTGAATCCGAAGGTCTTGTCAATCAGCACTACGATGTCCACAAAGTCCAACGAGTCGATCTCCAAATCATTTTTCAACGAGGCCTCCGGACTAAGCACCTCCGGTGCAATCTCAAACTCCTCTACCAGCAGTTCATTTACTTTTTCAATAATCTCTTTTCTTGTCATATAATAAAATCTAAAATCTCAAATCTTAAATCTAAAATATCATCGTTTACATACGATGATGCTATGTCCTCCATTGCCGATGCGATCGTAAATCGACTCGATCTCCAAGCCTGCTTCATGGATAAGTCGTGTCATGTCATCGGTGTTGTACATCTTACTGTTGCCATTGGCGAGGGCTGTGAAATACAGACTGGTCATTGTCAGACTCAGCGCGGCCGGTTCATAGTCTTGCCGATCCCACAGCGTCTCCATGATATAGATACGATTCGTATCATCCAGGATAGCCGCCGCGCGACGTAAGATAGATACGATCTGCTGTTCACTGAAGCAGTCTAAGAACTGCGACATCCAAATCACGTCATAATGTTTGTTTGTCGGAAAAGCGTTCTGCTCATCCAGGATGTTCATGCCCACGCCGTGAATACGCTCCGCACCTTCTTTGCCTTGAGTCGCTTCACGCATCAGTCCAATCTGTTGCGGCAGGTCGCATATCGTCACTTCCAGAGTGGGGTTGTATGCCACGCAACGCATCGCAAAGCGACCCGTGTTACCCCCTACATCTAATAAATGACGGGTCTTGTTCGCACATATGATCTCCAGCGCCTCGTCGAACGAATGGTCGGAGTAATAATGATCAAAACCAAACCAACTCTTCTGCACTTGTTCCGGCAGACTGCTCAATCCCTCGTATATCGTCGGCCAGTCGCCAAAATGCTTCAGTCCTGCCGGCTTGCCTTCTTCCAAGGCTTGGTCCAGCACGAACATGCCTTTATAGTTCACATCGTGATTGAAATCGATATCCGCACGAATCATCGTGTCGCGCAGCAGGAACCAACCCGTCTTAGCCAACCGGTATCGGTCTTTTTCCGGGTCAATAAGCACGATATGTAGCGTCAGCGAAGCTTCTAACAGACATTTCACCGCATAATCACTCAAACCGGTCGCGCGTGCGATCTCAGCTTGAGTCAAGCCTTCACGATGCGCATTCAGCATGTCCAGAATGCCGTATCGAATCATCAACCGACTCACTTGGAATACCATCGGCCCCCATGAATAGAGATGCGCCATAGCCTGTGCCTGCTGCGCATCGTACGGCTCCTTGCTGAATGCTTTCTTTAAATTATCAAATAGATGCATAACCTTTCACCTTTCACCTTTCCACTGTGCGTAGCACAATGGCACTATTCGTCCCTCCGAACCCGAAACTGTTGCTCAGTACCGTTCGGATAGGCGTCTCTACGGTCTCTCTCGCTATACGTAGTGTCGCTGCATTCGGATCCACCTGTTCCAAGTTGATGTTCGGTGCCACAAAACCGTGCTGCATCATCAGGATGCTATAGACCGCTTCACTTGAACCAGCCATCCAGCACTCATGCCCGGTCATGGACTTCGTGCTACTGATCCACGTGCGGCTGTTGCCAAACAGGCGCGTCAACGCCATCGCCTCTTCCTCGTCTCCCTTTGGAGTGGAGGTAGCATGTGCATTCACATAATCTATCTCTTCTGCGTTCATGCCGGCGTCCGCCAAAGCACGCTCCATCGCGATGAAGGAACCCTCACTGCTGGGCTGCGAGACACCTCCGCCATTGCTGGAGAAGCCATATCCACACACTTCTGCCAAGATAGTCGCTCCACGTGCAACAGCGTGCTCATACTCTTCTAACACCAGAGCTGCCGCACCGCCGCTGGGCACTAACCCGTCGCGGGCACTGTCGAACGGACGGCTGGCTTGCGTGGGAGCATTGATGCGACCGGAGAAAGTGCCTAAGGCATCAAAAGCGGCCATAGAGTAGGGGTTCACTTCCTGTGCACCGCCTACCAGCACCATATCCTGCAGACCTTGACGAATGAACATCGCGCCCAGACCAATCGAGTGACTTCCGCTGGCGCATGCGGCACTCACCGAGAAATTGATGCCGCGCAGATGGAAGATGGTGCTCAAGTTCATGTTCACCGTGGAGTTCATCGACTGAAAAATCAAACCGCTACCTAACAGCGCTGTGTCGTGTTTCTCCAGCATCTGCTCGTGCATCTCTACCGTCGGCATCGCGGTACTGTCGTTACCGAAGAGGATACCTATCTCGTGATCCAGCATATACTGCTCATCGATTTGAGCTTGTTCAAACGCTTCGCGAGCCGCCATATACGCGTACATTGCTTCCTGCGACATACCGGTGCGTAAACGACGGTGCAGCAGAGCCTTCAGATCCGGCGTCTCCACCATACCCGTCAACGGACTGCGAAAACCGTATTCTTTGCGTGCTTCGTCATAACCGATACCACTCCTTCCGGCACGCAGCGATGCCGTCACTTCTTCTTTGTTACGGCCGATACACGACCATATACCCATTCCTGTTACAACAACTCTCTTCATCCCATTCCTCCTGCAATAGCGATCACCTGACCCGTGATATATGCGGCTTCGTCTGAACATAAGAAACTAACCAGCGCTGCCACTTCTTCCGGCTTGCCGAAACGACCCGCCGGAATAGTCTTTTTCAATTCCGCTTCATCCAGATCCGCCGTCATGTCCGTCGCAATAAAGCCCGGAGCGACTGCATTAACAGTCACCTTACGCGCCGCCACTTCCTTGCTTAGCGCTTTTGTCGCACCGATCAGTGCCGCCTTGGCGGCCGAGTAGTTCGCTTGACCGGGTAAACCGCTTACACCGGAGATAGACGTGATATTGACGATCCGGCCCTGGCGTGCACGCAGCATTCCGCTCAGCACGTGATGGGTCGTATAATAGAATCCTTCGGTCGTCGTGCGCAGCACCTCGTGCCAGTCGTTCTCGTCCATGAAGACCATCAGACCGTCCCGACGGATACCGGCGTTATTGACCAATACGGATATATGTTCACCTTCGTGAGTTGCATCCCAAGCGGTCAACGCTGCTTCAATAGCCGCCCCGTCAGTCACGTCAAAAGGCAGCAACTCGGCTTGACCTCCTGCTGCTTCGATCGCCTGCTGGCATTGCAAGGCGGCCTGTTTGTTGTTCTTGTAATTGATGATCACCGTGTAGCCGTCTTGGCTCAAGCGCTCCGCAATGGCGCGGCCGATACCTCTACTGGCGCCGGTGATAAGTGCGTATTTATTCATCTCTTGGATCGGATGTAGTTTTCAATCTGTTGTAATTCTTCGTAGAAAGGTGTATCTTCCACGATCGTCGGCATGATACCGCGAATTGCCTCGTACACCTCTTTCGTCTTCGGGGACAACTCGGCCTGGATACCCAAGCAATCCACTGCCTGTGCCATGGCCATGAAGAGGATCGACAGTACCTGATAGCAGTTGTCAATCACCTGCGCGCATAACTCGGCACTGTTGGTACCCATCGAGACGATATCCTGGTTGTCATTGTTATTCGGGATCGAGTGCACATAATTCGGCATCGCCAGTGTCTGACACTCGGCTGTCGTACTCGTCGCCGTGAACTGGCAGGCCTGAATACCGTAATTCAGTCCTAACGTACCCATATTCAGGAACGGCGGCAGGATGCCGTTGATACGGTCGTGACACAGGTAATTCAACTGCCGTTCACTTACCATCGCCAGACGTACCATCGCGATCTTCATCTTATCGGCCTCCAGCGAGATATAATCGCCGTGGAAATTACCGCCGTGATATACGTTCTTCGTCTCCGGATCCACGATAGGGTTGTCCGAAGCCGCATTCAACTCCTCCTCAATCACTCGACGACTGTATTGCAGCGTATCGTATATCGGACCTAAGATCTGCGGCGCACAGCGAAGCGAGTAATATGCCTGCACTTTTTCAGTGAACACACCATCCCTTTCACCTTTCGCCTTTAATCTTTCGCCATCATACAGCATGTTCTCCCTTTTCTGCAAGCGCTTCGAACCCTTGCTCCATTCCCGCATCCGCTTCGCTATTTCTATCTGTCCGGCATGCCTGCGGTATTCGTTCAGCGGTGCCGACATCAGGTCGTCGTAACTGCCGGCGATCTCATTCATCCATACCGCCGCCAACGTCGCCCATTGCAGCAGATTCTCCGCGTGTAACTGGTTAACCGCACTGATACCCGTCATCACGCTCGTACCGTTAGTGCAACTCAATCCCTCGCGAATATGAATACCTATCGGTTGTAAACCGCATTCGTCCATCACTTCCTTCGTCTTACGCCATTCGCCTTGGTAATGCACCTTGCCCTCACCGATCAGACACAACGCGATATGCGCCAACTGAACCAGGTCGCCACTGGCACCCACACTGCCGTGTTTCGGAATGAAAGGGTAGATGCCGCGGTTGATAAACTCTGTCAGCAATGCTACCAACTCCGGATGAACGCCACTCTTACCTTGCGCGAACGAACCCACACGTGATAACATGCTCGCGCGTACAAAAAAATCAGGGAGAGGTTCACCCATACCTGTGGCGTGCGAACGAATGATATTATATTGCAAATCACGCAGATGAGCGTCATCCACGCGCCACTGCGCCATCGGACCAAAACCCGTATTGATACCATAGATGATCTTGTCCGTCGCAAACTGCTGCAGGAATTCGTACGATTCGGCGATGCGTTGCTGCGTCGCCTCATCCCATCTCAACCGGTCATTCCCGTATAAGATGCCGTGTATTAACTCTAAATCAATCTTCATTTTGCTGTTTCTTTCGCGCTCGGCGCGCGTAAATCCA
Organism: Paludibacteraceae bacterium; assembly: GCA_017541805.1. Taxonomy (GTDB): domain Bacteria; phylum Bacteroidota; class Bacteroidia; order Bacteroidales; family Paludibacteraceae; genus Colicola. The sequence goes on along the minus strand of JAFXYK010000088.1, from coordinate 9,255 downwards.
AATTAGGGCGCAAAGATACAACAAATTTTTGATATACGCAAATTTATCGGATTATTTTTGCAAAATAATACATTTTGCTTGCAAGTGTCAATTATTTTTTGTAATTTTGCACCCAAATCGGAAATTGTGTCCGTTTCTATGCATCAACGTAAAAATATATAGTACAATGAATCTTTCTGAATTAACTGACAAAATCTACGCGGAGGGCGTAGAGAAAGGCAACGCCGAAGCACAACAAATCGTAGAAAATGCGAATGCGAAGGCAGCCGAAATTATTGCAGCTGCGGAGAAGAAAGCAGCCGCCCTGATCGCTGAAGCTGAGACCAAAGCGGCGGATCTGGACAAGAAAACACGTGCGGAACTCAAGCTCTATGCGGAGCAGAGTGTCAATGCCGTGAAAACCGAGATTGTCAACCTCTTGGCGGACAAGATTGCGGCTGACAGCGTCAAAGCCGCTACAGCGGATGCAAAATTCATGCAGGGCTTGATCGCGAAGCTGGCGGAAGCTATGGCAAAGGACGGTGAAGTGCTCATCGAGACCAAGGATGCCGAGGCATTGAAGAAATACTTCGCTGCCAATGCCAAGGGCTTGCTTGAGAAGGGCGTGAAAATCAACGAGGTGAAAGGTATCAAGACCGAGTTCACCATTCAGCCGGCAAAGGGCGGTTACAAACTCGCCTTCGGTGACGCTGAATTTATCGCATACTTCAAGGAAATGCTTCGTCCGCAACTCGTAGAAGAACTCTTCTGATATGACTTACGAATATTTATTGGCGGGACTGCCGGAACTGAAGGCGGGTAGTGATAGTCCGATCTCCTTGGAGAAACTGGACGAACTGCTGGATGAACAGCTGTCCGCGTCGGATAAGAAATACCTGGCGCTGCTGCGGGCTCCTATGGACGAAGCTACGTTAGCCGAAGGTCTGAAGGCGCGTAATCGCTTCGTGCGGGAGTGGTTTGCGTTCAACCGGGACATGAATAATGTCCTCGTGGCGCAGATCTGCCGTAAGCACGGTTTTGATGCCAAGACCCAGATCGTCGGAGAAGGCGAAGTGGCGGAGCAGTTACGCACCCACGTGAACCAAAAAGACTTTGGTCTGAATGAGGTGAACGGGGATTGGACCGAGATACTGGCTTTGACCGGCATCGAGGACCTTATGCAACGCGAGAAAGCGCAGGATGCGATCCGCTTCACATGGCTCCAAGATCGCACGGAGTTCGATTTCTTCTCGCCCGAGATGGTCTTTGCTTACTATCTCGAGGCCGTCATGCTCCATCGTTGGAGCATTCTTACGATTGAGGAAGGAGAGAAGATTTTCCGGGCAATGGTTTCCGAAATGAAACAAGGAATTAAATTAGACTAATATATGACAACTGGAAAAGTAAAAGGAATTATTGCCAACTTGGTAACCGTTGCAGTAGACGGCCCGGTTGCGCAAAACGAAATCTGTTACATCTACGTCGGTGAGACCAAACTGATGGCCGAGGTCATCAAGGTCATCGGCGCAAATGTGTACGCGCAGGTGTTCGAGTCCACTCGTGGCCTCAAAGTGGGCAACAACGTGGAGTTCACCGGTCACATGCTCGAAGTGACGTTAGGTCCGGGTCTGCTCAGCCGTAATTATGACGGTCTGCAGAACGACCTCGATAAACTGACGGGCGTGTTCCTCAAGCGCGGTGAGTATAACTTCCCGCTCGACGAGCAAAAGAAATGGGCCTTCACCCCGATCGCGAAAGTGGGCGATAAGGTAGAAGCGGCTGCTTGGCTCGGCGAAGTGGATGAGAATCACCAGCCGCACAAAATTATGGTGCCCTTCGTATTCGAAGGAACCTACACCGTCAAGTCCATCGCTAAAGCCGGTGAGTACACGATCAACGAGGAGATCGCTGTCCTGACCGATGCCGAGGGTGTGGATCATAAAGTGACGATGGTACAGAAATGGCCGGTGAAGAAAGCCATCCTGGCGTATCGCGAGAAACCGCGGCCTTTCAAACTGCTCGAGACCGGTGTACGTACCATCGATACGGCCAACCCGCTTTGCGAGGGTGGTACAGGATTCATTCCGGGACCGTTCGGTACAGGTAAGACCGTGCTCCAGCATGCGATATCCAAGCAGGCCGAAGCAGACATCGTGATCATCGCTGCCTGCGGTGAGCGTGCCAATGAGGTCGTAGAGACCTTTACCGAGTTCCCGGAGCTCGATGACCCCCATACGGGCCGTAAGCTCATGGAGCGTACCATCATCATCGCCAACACCTCGAACATGCCGGTGGCTTCCCGTGAGGCTTCTGTATACACCTCTATGACCATCGCGGAGTACTACCGTTCGATGGGTCTGCGTGTACTCCTCATGGCGGACTCCACCTCTCGATGGGCTCAGGCCTTGCGTGAGATGTCGAACCGTTTGGAGGAGTTGCCGGGTCAGGATGCCTTCCCGATGGACCTCTCGGCGATCATCGGTGCGTTCTATGCACGCGCAGGCTACGTATATCTTAATAATGGTGCAACGGGTTCGGTTACCTTCCTCGGTACCGTGTCGCCGGCCGGTGGTAACCTCAAAGAGCCGGTTACTGAAGGTACGAAGAAAGTGGCACGTTGTTTCTATGCCTTGGAGCAGGCACGTGCCGACCGCAAACGTTACCCGGCGGTTAACCCGATTGATTCGTATTCCAAATATGTGGAGTATCCGGAGTTTGCCGAATATATCAGCCAACTGATTGATAAAGACTGGTTGCCGATGGTCAACGATATGAAGACCTATCTGCAGCGCGGTAAAGAGATCCAAGAGCAGATCAACATCCTTGGTGATGACGGTGTACCTGTGGATTATCACGAGGCGTTCTGGAAAGCCGAAGTGATTGACTTCGTCATCCTCCAGCAAGATGCCTTCGATAAGATCGATGCCGTATGTCCGCTCGAGCGTCAGCAATACATGCTGCGTCTGGTGATGGACATCTGCAACCATGATTATGACTTCGATAACTTCCTCGATGTCATCGACTATTTCAAGCGTGTCATCAACCTCTGCAAGCAGATGAACTACTGCGAGTTCCATTCCGCTGAGTTCGAAGACTACCGCAAGAAACTCGATGAACTGTTGGCTGAAAAACAAATTAAAGATTAAGTACTATGGCTAAGGCATTTCAAAAAATATATACGCAGATTACTGCGATTACGAAAGCGACCTGTTCGCTTAAAGCCGAAGGAGTAGGTAATGACGAGTTGGCTACCGTGAATGGTAAACTGGCGCAGGTAGTGAAGATCATCGGTGACGAGGTGACGCTCCAGGTGTTCCAAGGTACCGAAGGTATCCCTACCAATGCGGAAGTGGTCTTCCTCGGTAAGGCGCCGTCGCTCAAAGTATCCGACCAACTCGCCGGACGTTTCTTCAACGCCTACGGCGATCCGATCGATGGCGGTCCTGCTATCGAAGGTAAAGATGTAGAGATCGGTGGTCCGTCTGTGAACCCCGTACGTCGTAAACAACCGTCGGAACTCATCGCTACCGGTATCGCCGGTATCGACCTGAACAATACCCTTGTGTCCGGTCAGAAGATTCCTTTCTTCGCCGATCCGGACCAACCGTACAACCAGGTCATGGCGAATGTGGCACTCCGTGCACAGGCAGATAAGATCATCCTCGGTGGTATGGGTCTTACCAATGATGACTACCTCTATTTCAAGAATGTCTTCACCAATGCCGGTGTGCTTGACCACATCATCTCCTTCGTTAACACGACGGAGAACCCGCCGGTAGAGCGACTCCTTATTCCGGATATGGCGTTGACGGCTGCCGAGTATTTCGCAGTAGAGAAACACGAGAAAGTGCTCGTCCTCCTCACCGATATGACGCTCTATGCCGATGCACTCGCCATCGTCTCGAACCGAATGGACCAGATTCCGTCCAAAGACTCTATGCCGGGTTCACTCTATTCGGACCTCGCTAAGATCTACGAGAAGGCTGTGCAGTTCCCCGAGCAGGCTGGTGGCGGTTCTATCACCATCATCGCCGTAACAACGCTGTCCGGCGGCGATATCACGCATGCAATCCCCGATAACACCGGATATATCACCGAGGGTCAGTTGTACCTCCGTCGTGACTCTGAGATCGGTAAGGTCATCGTCGATCCGTTCCGCTCGCTCTCGCGTCTGAAACAACTCGTCGCTGGTAAGAAGACCCGTGAGGATCACCCGCAGGTCATGAACGCTGCCGTACGTCTCTACGCCGATGCAGCCAATGCCAAGACCAAGAAAGAGAATGGTTTCGACCTCACCGACTACGACTTGCGTTGCCTTGATTTCGCACGCGACTACAGCCGTGAGATCCTCGCTATCGACGTCAATATCAATACCGTGCAGATGCTCGATATCGCTTGGCAACTCTTCGGTAAGTACTTCAAACCCGAAGAGGTTAACATCAAAGCAGCATTAGTAGAAAAATACTGGCCAAAAGCATAATCGTATATGGCGATTCAATATCAATTCAATAAAACCTCATTGCAGAGTCTGGAGAAGGACTTGAAGATGCGGCAAAGAACGCTTCCTACGCTCCAAAGCAAGGAAACGGCACTCCGTCTCGAGGTCAAGAAAGCCAAGAAAGAACTGGCGGATCTCGACGAGGAAGTGAACCGCCGAATCAAGGACTACGATCAGATGATTGCGCTTTGGGGCGAATTTGACACCTCGCTCATTCATGTGGACGACGTACGCATGTCTATTAAAAAGATCGCAGGCGTACGCGTACCCGTGCTCGATGAGGTCGTCTATTCCACCAAAGAGTTCTCGCTTTTCTCCAGCCCCAAGTGGTTCGCGGATGGTTTTGAGCAACTCAAAGCCATCGCCGATGTGGGGATCCGACAGGAGTTTGTGCGACGCAAAGTGGACCTGCTCGAGTATGCGCGGAAGAAAACGACGCAGAAAGTGAACCTCTTTGAGAAAGTGCAGATTCCTGGTTATCAAGACGCCATCCGTAAGATCAAACGATTTATGGAAGACGAGGAGAACCTCAATAAATCGAGTCAGAAGATTGTTAAATCCAAAAAGGAAAGAGAGGCTGCGGTATGATTACACAAATGAAGAAATATACCTTCCTGGTATTCCATCGCGACTACGAGCCTTTCCTCACGCAACTTCGTGAACTCGGAGTAGTACATATCACCCAGAAAGCCGCAGGACTCATCGAGGATGATGCCGACCTCCAGGCTGCGCTGCAGCATGAAGACGAACTGCGTCGCCTCATCAAACAAGGTGCTCCCGATCAACTCATTGCCGAGCGTAATGAGGTGACCGAACGCATCGCAGCGGCTAAGGAAGCGGCGCAGCAGGCTGCCGTTTGGGGTGAGTTCAATGCCGCGCGTATCGACCAACTCAAAGCAGCAGGATATACGCTGCATTTCTATGAGTGCCCGAGCAAGGCGTTCCGGGAAGAGTGGGGTATCAAGGTGAATGAAGCGGGGGGCAAGACCTATTTCGTGGCCCTCGAGACCTTGGAAGATATGACCGAAATCCCCGCTCCCGAGAAATCCGCTACGCAGTGGTATCTCGAGATAGAGCACCTCAAAGGCCTCTATGCCGCGGCAGACACGCGTATCGTCGCTTGGCAAAAGGCGAATATGGATGACCTGCAGGCGCAACTCGCCGAAGCGCGTCAGAATATTGACTGGCAGAAAGTGAACCTCTCTACCGATAAACTCGCGGAAGGTGCCCTCTGTCTCTTCGAAGGTTTCTGTCCGATCGATAAGGAACCGGAACTGAACGCCATGCTCGCGCAGGCGCAGGTTTATTATGAGGAGACCGACCCCGCCAAAGAAGACGCGACGCCGATCAAACTGCATAATAACTGGTTCGTCAAGCTCTTTGAACCGCTTACCGGTATGTACGGCTGGCCGAACTATAATGAGTTTGACCCCACGCCGATCCTCGGTCCGTTCTTCCTGCTGTTCTTTGCCCTCTGTATCGGTGACGCCGGCTATGGACTCTTATTGCTCCTTATCGGCTATCTGATCTTTACGAACAAACTGAAGATAGATATGTTCAAGGGTATGGGCGGTATCATCATGGCGCTCGGCGTCGGTTCGACCATCATCGGTTTCTTCATGGGCGGTTTCTTTGGTCTTGACCTCTATACCGCTTCGTGGGTGCCGGATAGCCTCAAGGATATCATGTTCAAGCGTCTGGGCGGTACCGATGGCAAGATAGGGGAGTACGACGTGATGATGGTGATGGCTATTGTCATCGGTGTCATCCATATCTGCCTCGCTATGACCATCAAAGCTATCGCTTATACCAAGCGCGACGGCTTCCGCAATACCGTCTCTACCTGGGGATGGCTCCTGCTCATCGTCGGCGGTATAGCTACCGCGATCTTGGGTATGACCTTCTCCCTGCCGACGGATATCGTCAAATATACGCTCATCGCGATCGGCGCTGTCTCCGCTTTGGGTATCTTTATCTTCAATAAACCCGGACGTAACCCGCTTATCAACGTCGGTGCCGGTCTCTGGGACACCTATCAGATGTCCACTGGCCTGCTTGGCGACGTGCTCTCGTATATCCGTCTCTATGCCTTAGGCTTGGCGGGCGGTATGCTGGGCGCAGCCTTTAACCAACTCGGTAACCAGGTCTTGGGTGCCAACCCGAATGTAGGTACGATTATCGGCTTTGTGCTGATTGTCACTTTCGGACATGTGCTCAACCTCCTCATGGCGTGCCTTGGCGCGTTCGTTCACCCGCTCCGTCTGTCCTTCGTCGAGTATTTCAAGAACTCCGGCTACGAAGGCTCCGGTAAATTGTATAATCCTTTTAAAAAATAAAACAATATGACAGAATTAATTTTAGGTTATCTTGGACTGGGCCTCATGTTAGGCTTGTCCGGCGTAGGATCCGCTTTTGGTACAACCATCGCTGCTAATGCAGCTGAAGGCGGTCTTAAGAAAAACAGCGAGAAATCGGCTTCGTACATGATCCTCTCCGCACTTCCTGCTACCCAGGGTCTGTACGGCTTCGTAGCGTTCCTCATGATGAAGGCGCTCATCGACACCAACCCGATTCTTTTGTTCGGCCTCGGTGTAGGTATGGGTATTGTCTTCCTCCTCTCGGCTATCCGTCAGGGTCAGGTCTGCGCAAACGGTATTGCGAATATCGCTGCCGGTCATGATGTAATGACCAACACCATGATCTATGCCGCTCTTCCGGAGTTCTACGCAATCCTTGCTCTCGTAGCAGGTCTCATGGCATGATGAAAGCCTTTGTTTTCCCGGGACAGGGAAGTCAATTTCCGGGTATGTGCAAAGACTTGTACGATGCACACCCTGAAGCCCGTGAGATGTGCCAGGCAGCCGATAGGCTGCTTGGCTTCTCGCTGACGGATGTCATGTTCAATGGTACGGCAGACGACCTCAAGCAGACACGTGTTACGCAACCCGCTGTCTTCCTGCACTCCGTCGTCGCACAACGACTCATGACTATCGAGCGTCCTAATATGGTCGCCGGACATAGCCTCGGGGAGTTTAGCGCACTCGTCGCCTGTGGCGCACTTCGTTTTGAAGACGCCCTTCTCCTCGTCTCGGCGCGCGCACAAGCTATGCAAGCCGCCTGTGAAGCCAATCCTGGCACTATGGCCGCCGTCCTTGGCCTGCCCGATGAACAAGTGGAGCAGATATGTAACAACCATCAGAGTGGGGTAGTCGTAGCTGCTAACTTCAATTGTCCGGGACAAGTGGTCATATCCGGTGAGATTGAGGCTATCGATGCTATCTGTCCGGTGTTCAAAGAAGCCGGTGCTCGTCGGGCTTTACGCCTGCCTGTCGGAGGGGCTTTCCATTCTCCGTTGATGGCCCCGGCGCAAGAAGCATTAGCGGATGCAATTAACAAAACCGAGTTCCATCGACCCTTCTGTCCGATCTATCAGAACGTGACGGCAAAACCCTCGATGAATCCGGAACAAATCCGCGAAAACCTTCTCAAACAACTCACAAGCCCCGTTCGCTGGACCCAATCCGTCCAAAATATGATTGCCGACGCAAACAACGCGAACTACGCAAGCAACGGCATAGCCTTCTATGAGTTCGGCCCGGGTGACGTCCTCAAAGGCCTCATCCGCAAGATCAACCCCACCGTCCAAGTCGGCTAATCAGGCCCTAAACGGTTATTATTGATTGTCATAATGGGCTAGACCATACAGCATACGTTATAAGAAAAAAAAGCGTCCTCAAACGAGGGCGCTAATTTTTGTAGGTAGGTAATTATTCTACCGTATCTTCCATCGAGTCGCCTACGATCTTGCGATACAGTTCCTTCGGATCGGTTGCCTTGCGAATAATCTCGTGCAGGTCTTCGATCTTCACGCGGTCCTGAGCCATCGTATCGCGATAACGAACGGTTACGCAACCGTCTTTCTCTGTGTCATGATCGATCGTGATGCAGAACGGTGTACCCACGGCGTCCTGACGACGATAACGTTTACCGATACTGTCTTTCTCATCATAAGCCACCTTGAAGTCGAACTTCAACTCGTTCATGATCTCGCGTGCTTTCTCGGGCAGTCCGTCTTTCTTCACGAGCGGCATGATACAAGCCTTCACCGGAGCCAATACGGCCGGTAAGTGCAGAACAACACGTGTATCGCCGCCTTCCAGCGCCTGCTCCTCGTAACTCGAGCACATAACGCTCAGGAACATCCGATCCACACCAATCGATGTCTCGATCACGTACGGCGTGTAACTCTGATTCAGTTCAGGATCGAAATACTCGATCTTCTTGCCGCTATATTTCGCATGGCTGCTCAGGTCGAAATTGGTACGGCTGTGAATACCCTCTACCTCCTTGAATCCAAACGGCATCAAGAACTCGATATCCGTAGCTGCATTCGCATAGTGCGCCAATTTATCATGGTCGTGGAAACGGTATTTCTCGTCGCCGAGGCCCAGTGCCTTGTGCCATTTCAGACGGAATTGTTTCCAGTGTTCAAACCACTTCAACTCCTCGCCCGGGCGAACGAAGAACTGCATCTCCATCTGCTCGAACTCGCGCATACGGAAGATGAACTGACGCGCAACAATCTCATTGCGGAAAGCCTTACCGATCTGCGCAATACCGAACGGAATCTTCATACGACCTGTCTTCTGTACATTCAGGAAGTTCACGAAGATACCTTGTGCCGTCTCCGGACGAAGATAAATCTTCATCGCGCCGTCAGCTGTTGAACCCATCTCCGTCGAGAACATGAGGTTGAACTGACGTACGTCGGTCCAGTT
>JAFXYK010000087.1 GCA_017541805.1 Paludibacteraceae bacterium | reverse complement strand
TGGAGAAGGAGTTCCCCAACTTCCATTTCCACCTCGCGCTGGATCGTCCGGACCCGAAGGCCGACCAACTCGGTATCAAGTACACCCCGGGCTTCATCGCTCCTGTTATGGGCGACACCTACCTCAAGCAGCATGACGCCCCCGAGGATGTCGAGTACTACCTCTGCGGTCCTCCTATGATGGCCAAGACCGTCCTCGACCTACTCCACTCCCTTGGCGTAGACGACCAGGACATCCGCTTCGATAACTTCGGAGGTTAATAATTAAAGAACGCGCGTACACACGTGCGTTCTTTATTTTATTTGGCATGATTCTTGTGCGTGTCGGGTATCACAACAACACAAATGCCTATGAAACGTATTTTCTCCCTATGGATCCTCGCCCTTTTGGCGACCACCGGTCTCTATGCGCAGACCGTCTATTCCACCGATCATGAATACCAAGCGGACGTGAAAGTGTATGTGGTGGACCATGAGTATCAGGCCGACCTATTGGTCTATCAGGAGGATCATGAGTACCAAGCTTCCGGTAACGAAGGCAAATGGTATTTTGTGGATCATGAGTACCAAGCCGACGTCAAGATCTACTTTGTAGATCACGAGTACCAAGCGGACCTGAAGGTCTACTTCGTCAGCCATGAGTATCAGGCAGGATGGAGGAATAACTCCAAGAAGCACCTGATGTACGGCAAGAGACGGTAAGACGGCTTATTTGGACATCATTCGGATATACTCCATGATCAGCGCTACGGCCTCGTCCTCCGTCACTTCGTCCATCGAGAGCACCAATTGGTAGTTACGGCTGTCGTAGCGGGAGGTGCGAGCGAACTTGTTGATGTAGTTCTCGCGCATCTGATCGACCTTCTCGATGGTCATGCGCGCCTCTTCTTTGGACATGTTCTGCTCCTCCGCCACACGCGCCATACGGCTCGGCATCGATGCCTGAATGAGGATACTGAGGTGGTTCGGATGATCGCGGAACACATAGAATCCGCTTCGTCCGGCAATGACGCAGGACTCGTCCTTGGCGATCTCCTTGAGGATCTCCGTCTCCGCGCGGAACACATCCTCGGTCTCCAAGCGTGCAAAATCGCCGTTCTCTTTGGTGATGAAGAACGTGTCGTCCGCCACCGGACCGCACAGCGTACGCTTCACATCGGCCCACCAGCCATGCTCACGACCTTTGAGCTGCTCGATTTCCTCCACCGTCAGGTTGTATTTCTCCTGCAGGCCCTTAACGAGCGCTTTGTCGTAATACGCCAAGCCGAGTTTCTCCGCTAACTTACGGCCGACCGTACGTCCGCCGCTACCTAATTCACGATTGATCGTGATGATGAATTTGCTCTTGGTATTCATAGATTGAATTATTTGCGATGCAAAGGTACAACAAAAATCGCATATATGCAAGATTTTTGCTCTCTTTTTAGAAAAAACGGCTTTTTTTTCTTGCAGATTTCAAAAAAAAACAGTACCTTTGCCAACGATTTTGTAGACTGTTTAAAAAGGAGGTACAGATGAAAAAGGTAAAGATTGGATGGGTTATCACCCTTATGAGTGGTCTGATTTTGGCGGCGTGTACGGATAAGAATCCGGCGGTAGATCCCACCACAGACCCGACAACAGATCCTACGACACAAGTAACAGATACCGCCGACGTGGAGGTGCTGACAGACCAGGATAATAGGATTTTGGTCGTATATAAGGACACGACGGCCGCCGTATCCGTGTCAAACAATATCTTGTCGGACATCACGGTCTTGCGAGCCGGTGCACACGTGAGCATCGTGCAGAGTACGGATGTGGCGGCAGAGATCACCTATATCCTCTCCGGCAGTACAACTGACGGCGGTTTCTACAACGAAGGCGCCTATAAAACCACGGTGGAGTTCAGTAATCTGACGCTGACGAACAAGTCGGCTGTTTTCTCGGGGGCGGCGGTACATATCCAGAACGGCAAACGTATCAAGATCAAACCGCTGGACGGTACGACCAATACGCTCGTCGATGCGGCTAACGGTAGCCAGAAAGGCTGTCTGTATGTCAAAGGACATGCCGAGTTCGCGCAAAGCGGTACACTGAACATCACCGGCAACACCAAGCACGGCATCAAGACCGGCGAGTATATCTCCGTCAAGAATACCTCTATCAATGTGCTTTCGTCTGTCAGCGACGGTATCAACTGCGAGCAGTTCTTCCTCATGGAGAGCGGCGCCATTACGCTGAGCGGCATTGGCGACGACGGCCTGCAATGCGATATTGAGGACACCACCACCGGTTCCACCGGACAGACGGCGGATCATGAGAATGAGGACAGCGGTAACGTCTATATCTCCGGCGGCGCTATCTCCGTCTCTGTCACGGCGGCTGCAGCCAAAGGTATCAAAGCCGAAAGCGATATCGCCATCAGCGGCGGTGAGTTCGTCATCACCACTACCGGTAACGGCAAATGGGACACGGATGACTTAGAGACCAAAGCGGCGTCTTGCATCAACAGCGATGCGAACATCACCATCAGCGGCGGTTCACTCAGCCTCGTATCCACCGGTTCGGGCGGTAAAGGTATCAAGTGCGACAGCATGCTGACCATCACCGGCGGTTCAATGATCATCAAGACCACCGGCGGGCTGTATTACAACAACGGTTCGACGGAGAACACCAACTATACCGGCAACACGGATAATATCGATAGCAAATACTACTCTTCCCCGAAAGGTATCCGCGCAGGAACCAAAACTGAGAGCGGCAGCGGTTGGAACAAGTCCTACACCTACGCCGGAGGCATCCTCATTGACGGCGGTACGATCAACGTCAGCACGGCCGGTCGCAACGGTGAAGGAATAGAGAGTAAGAACCAACTCATCGTCAACGGAGGCGAAGTCATTGTCAACGCATACGACGATGCGATCAACTCCGCTTCGGATCTCACGATCAACGACGGTCTCGTCTATGCCCGCGCTACGAATAACGACGGTATCGATGCCAACGGAAACGTCTATCTCAAAGGCGGTCTGGTCTATGCCGTCAGTGCTTCTTCGCCCGAAGTGGCGGTAGATGCCAATAGCGAGGAGCAGAAGAAACTGTATGTCACCGGCGGTACGATCGTAGCTATCGGTGGCCTGGAGAGCGGCGCCAGCCTCACGCAGACGTGCTATAAAGCTTCTTCATGGAGCAAGAATACCTGGTACGCCCTGACCGTAGGCAGCAATGTGTTTGCCTTCAAGACACCGAGCAGCGGAGGAAGTAACCTCATCGTTTCCGGTGCTTCCACCCCTACCCTCAAATCAGGTGTGACCGCCAGTGGTACAGCTATCTTCGATGGTGTCGGTTACTACCCGGCATCAGCCAGCGGCGGTTCATCCGTCACCCTTTCCACCTATTCCGGTAACTCCGGCGGTGGCCCCGGTGGCGGTGGTGGCCACGGCGGATGGTAAGATAACGACAGCGCTCTATCTCGGGCGCTGTCGGTGTTTCTATTTGCATATCTCGCAATAATCGTGCCCTTGCGGCTAAGACGAATTATTGTACCTTTAGTCTCAATCTGTCATTACTCGTAGTCTGCTATCTCCTCAAAATGCTCCACAGCCCAGCCGATGAGGGCATTGATGTTGTCAATGATATCGCGGTAGTGTTTGGTAATATCATTCTGAATGTCGATAACGACAAGTGCTTTATTGTTCTTCATTTACTCAATCACAAAACTACGTGGATAGAAATCACTGTAGAAGCGGCCGTCAGTGGCGGTGAACTTCAAGACGCAGTAGTTCGGGTCGGTAACGCCACTTGGGTAGTACTGCTCGTCGCCATCGCGCCAAATCATCTCCTTGCTCTTGGCATCCGTCAGTACCTCCATCGTACCGCGCAGCATCATACCCTTGAAGCCCTCGGCATCGCAGAAATAGATCGAGGCCTTGGGGTTGGCCTTATAGTGAGCCACACGGAGGGAGAAGGTGTTTGTGGTAAAATAGAACGTCTTGATGCTCTCGCGGACTCGTGGTGACAGCATGGCCTTGGTGCAGGGGAATCCCTCTTCATCGACTGACGAGATATAGGTGATTGGCAGCGTGTCGGCCATCGTGGCTATCAATTCCTTTACACCAGAAAGTGCCGGATTTTCAGGCATAGCCTCATCGTTGTTTATGGCAAGAGACTTACGCCAACGCTTTAGATGCGGGAAGTACATCTTCATCTGTCCGATGTACTCTTCTTTCGTAATAGGCTGCTGCAACCCTTTATTAACTTCATTGGCAAACTGAGCGCAATGCTCAATCATCTCGTCCATTGTGCAGTCCTGCAAGAACTTGCCGTCCTTATAGCAATATATGCAGTAATCCGCGTTTTTACTCCCGTCGGCGTTCGTTCCGAGGACTTGCTCTGTGAGCGGCATTCCGCAGCTCTGGCAAAATTTCTGTTCCATACTATCTTTATTATACGTTTCGATGCCGCAAAGGTACTGCTTTCAGGCGACATACACTATGAAAAAACGGACATTATTTTAAATATCTGTTTCCATGCAAACTAATTGCTGCTGAAATGGTTTCGACGAGGCCAAGGATGAAGTAAAAATTACCGACAGGATTGAAGCCCCATATCCAACATTCGAGCGCAATCCAAAGCATCAGGATAATACCGCAAACCAGTACTGCCCAATATGCCAGCGGATGGTTTTTGAAAAGCAGATAAGCTGCTACGAATTGCGTAAGACCGTTTACCGCCAATAGTACTATACCGGACGGAATAAAGTTGCGAAAGAACACATCCGGCCACGGCATCTTTGCGCGGAGCAATTCTAATAATGGTTCTCCGCCCCATGCAACTCCCGTCGGGTCAACCCACATCATTACCGCACCGACTACTGCGCCGATGCCTATGAACAAAGTTAATATCTTTTGAAAGGTGTTCATATTACCAAATAAACGGAATTACTTTATAACGAACGCGTTGCTTGTAAGAATAGTTTGATTGTCATACTTCAGTTCATATTATCCTAAATCTGCAAAGATTATCCAGTCCGGCGAATGATAGGTCAACACGCCGATGATAACTATGCCACACAATATGAGCACTATCCATAACCGCCAGTTATTCTGCACGAACGGAAATGTCCGCCAGCGTTTGGCAAGGTGGATGGCGCCAATCATACAGGCGATGTAAATGACGATATCCAGCACCATCAACTCATGGCGCACGAAACCCCAATAGCTGAAAAACGCGGCTACGATGAGCGGCATAACTGCCAATGCACCCAATATAGGTGCGCCTATCTCGCGGATGTCGCGACGCGAAATGCACAGATAGATGCTAAGCAAAAGCATCGGGTAAAACACCATCTTCATGTGCGCCATCACACTTTCCGTCACGGGAAAGATATAGCCCAGAAAATGATTGAAGAACGGAACATGATGCACGAAGTGCATACTCGTTCCGAAAATGATTAGCAAGATCGTTGCTATGATTGTTTCTTTGCGTGTCATAGTATAATCACTATATTTTATATTCTCGTCATGTGATAGCCCATGCGTTTGAGTTGTACAGCGGCACCGAAGAGGTACAACTGATGCAAGCAAGCGACG
>JAFXYK010000086.1 GCA_017541805.1 Paludibacteraceae bacterium | reverse complement strand
TTACACGATCACTGTAACGGATGACTGCGACGACGAAGCAGGAACCATTGAGACAGAAGACCTTGGTTGCTCCGGTGTCAAGATGACCGTGAGAGGTCATACTACGACAGGCGAAACTGTAAGTTATCAATGGTACAAAGTAGGAACTCCATCTGATACTCCAGTTGGTACCAACCAAGACAACTTTACTGCCACTGAAGCCGGTTCGTACTATGTGATCGTAACCAATACAGGCGACCGTCATTGCGCGAAGCGTTCTACCAACACCATCACGGTTGAGGCACAAGCTGTGGCTACAGAAACAAAGATTGTTGACAGCTGGTACGTCAAGAACGGTCGCCGTACGCCGGATATCGAATTAGTGAAGACCACTAATGCGACAAGCTTTACGGTGACGAGCGGTTTGAGCACTATATGGGAGAGTGCCGGAAGCACCAAGACAGGCTTCGGCGGCTGCGGATTCCATATGGACGAGAATGGTATTATTTACCTGAACGGAACAAAGGATGACGGTTCAGCTACTACAGGTCTGACAGCCGGCGACGAGACGCTGACCATTACAGCAATCGGTTGCGGCGGCAATGCATCGCAAAATATTACTATCCACAAGCAGGCAGCTACTAACTATAAAGAGATCGCGTTTGTAGCTGATGGCGGAAAAGGAATGAGAAAGGATTCCATCACAGTCGGACACGGAGTCGGAACTGAACTGTACGAATATCTGGATAGTGTTGGTACAGCAGCAGAAAACCGTCTGTTCAAACTATCGGAACGGAATATCTATTGGACAACCGATGAGAAGACTATCCGCGAAGAGTACTCGCAGTTTGATGCAATCCTCATCACCGATGATCCAAGCACGAATACGGTTGTCAAAAAAGGAGATGACTACAAGACCAAGGGCTATGTGAATGCCTTCGGTACAATGGTGGATGTCCGTCCGATATTTACGATGGAAGCTTACGTGAGTGCGCTGAAGAACTGGGGCTCCAAGGGTATAGCCGGCAACCCGGAATCGCCTAATCCGCGTCAGTATGAGATGCGTCTGGAATGTAAAGACCATGAGATCTATGGCGCGGGTCTTCCGGATCCGGAGGATGGAACGAACGTATGGGAAGAAGTGATTGACGGCGAGACCTTCCGTCATGTGATCTTAGTCGATTCTACGAAGGGCGTATATAAAGGTGTGGCGTACAATGCAGAGACGAAAGGCAACGAGAAACCGGCATTGCAAGGATTTACCGGTGAAGCTGCCGGAAGTCTGTTAGGTCTTGGACGTATTCTCGAAGGCACGCTGCAAGCGGCTATCGAGCGTCAGGAAGAGCCCGCAGCACGTCTGCTCGTAATGGGTATCAACGCCAAGGCACTGCAGCCGACATGCGCGTTGACCAACGAAGGCAAAACCGTGATAAAGAATATCCTGGTTTACCTGCTGAAGACCAACATGGAAGAAGTAGATGACTGCTCAAACTACTTCACTGGTAAAAATAGTAGTGACTGGAATAATGCATCCAACTGGTCCAAGAATCAGTTACCGTCCAGCGAGGCGAAAGTGCGTATTTTGGCGCCCTGCGTAATCAGCGGAATCCAACCGCATGTAGCTCAAGTAGCTATCGTAAGCAGCGGCAAGAGTAGTATTCGCGAGACTGCTACCGGGTCAGCCAATTGTAACGGCAGTCTGACTATTAATGCAAATGGCGCTTTGATAGTGGAAGGAGAGGTGCTTGCTGCAGACGCTCCGCATTTCGCACACAATGACCTGAAGCCGACAACTGTCAATGACCTGATCATCAATACGAATGGTTCCGGACAGGCAGCGCTGATCTTCGATAACGAGGAAGCGAAAACGAAAGCTACGGTGAACCTCTATAGCCTTGGAAGAAAGGACGGCTCGTATCTATACCAATACTTCGCGATTCCGATGGAGTATCTGACGGTGAGCCCGACGTTCGCGAACGAGACGCACGGTGGCACGAAGATTCTAACTTACGCATATACCGAAGCAGGAGGCTGGGAACGTCGCGGCTATTATGCGGACTTGTATGCTTTCGAGGGATTGGGTATTACAACCAACACTTCGGCAGATCATATGAGTTATCAGATGAAGGGCACATTGGCTTCTACGGCTACCAAAGAAATCAACATGACCAATACTACCAGAGACGGTTTCAATTTGATAGGTAATAGCTGGAGTGCACCGATTCAGATTAACAAACTCTCCGAAGATAACTCGTCTGACGATATCATCCAGACAGCTTATGTTTATTGCACAGGCAATGATGGAGGAACGGGAGCGGTGAATCCGACAGAAGGTGCAGAGGCTACCGGACAATGGATTGCTATTCCGTTCGCGACTTCCGGAGAGTCCACGTGGAGGGAGTCCAAGCTGAGCGTCATTCCGGCAATGCAGGCCTTCCAAATCAAGGTGGATGCAGCGGCTATGCTGACGTTGGATTACAAGAAAGTGGTTCGCGGAAGCACGAATAGTCTGAATGAGAAATTACGTGCACCGAAGCGCACTAACGCGCACTCGGATGTTCCGATGTCGATCATTCGCGTAAAGGACAGTAAGACGTATACCGACGTCTGTCTGCTCGAAGGCGAGATCTTTAGTGATGAGTTCGATAACGGATGGGAGGCAGAATATATGGCCGGCGATGGGCCTTCGGCTACTTTGTACGCCGAGACAGAGATCGGTCACATGGCGGTAGCCGCTATGCCGGAGATAGAAGGAACGGTGCTCGGATTTGCTCCGGGTAAAGAGCGCGAGTATACGTTCACATTCCTTGGCGCGGATATGGGCTATTACCTCAATGATATCAAGTTGCAGCAATCCACGCAGATCAATGCGGAGAACAGCTATACCTTCACCTTCGAAGAAGGCGACACGAACAGATTCTATATCAGTAAGACGCCTATTGATGCGGGGGATACGCCTACCGAAGTAAGTAACACAGATGCAACGCCGAAAGCGCAGAAGTTTATCTATCAGGATAAACTATATATCCTACGCAACGGCGTATTGTACGATGCTACGGGCAAACACATTAACAGCAAATGAGAGGAGGACGTGAGATGAAGAAATATGTGATTTGCATAGTAGTAGCCTTGATCGCTTGTGTAGCACAAGTGAATGCTGTGGAGTTCAAGAATACGTATAAGCCGACCGGAACGGTTTATCAGCCGGTTGTGTTGCCTTCGGTATCGTTCCAATCAACGAGCGCCTATTCAGCTCAATGGGCGGAACAGCCATCCATGCTCAATGCAGACGGCTCGGTAAATACAGAAGCTTATATGGGCAATACCGGCCCGGCTAAGTCTGGACCGAGAAAAATAGAGTCTATCGGAAACCCGGACGAGGATCCCAACGATCCCGGTAACGTTCCTATCGGCGATGGCCTTTGGGTGCTGATGGTCTTGGCTGTTGGGTTCCTTATTATAAGGGCGCACAGGCGAGTGTTAAAGGGTCCTAGGAGCATAGAACCCTAGATTAACTAAAATCATGAAACATCCGATACTTATATTAGGTATAGCGGCGGGGCTATTGGCGGGCTGCGCGGGAAAAGGGACCGGACAGGGACCGGACAGAGACGTCCGTAATGGTCGCGAGATGGTCGCG
>JAFXYK010000085.1 GCA_017541805.1 Paludibacteraceae bacterium | reverse complement strand
GGTAAGACCACTCTCTCTACCGATCCCAAGCGCAAACTCATTGGCGACGACGAGCATGGATGGGACGATGAGGGTATCTTCAACTTCGAGGGTGGATGCTACGCCAAGGTTATCAACCTTGACAAGGAGAGCGAGCCCGACATCTACAACGCCATCCACCGCGACGCACTGCTCGAGAACGTTACCGTGGACGCTAACGGCAAGATCGATTTCGCTGACAAGAGCGTGACCGAGAACACCCGCGTAAGCTATCCGATTAACCATATCGAGAAGATCGTTAAGCCGATCAGTGCAGGTCCTGCTGCAAAGAACGTAATCTTCCTCAGTGCCGACGCTTTCGGCGTGCTGCCTCCTGTATCGATCCTCACTCCGGAGCAGACCAAGTACTACTTCCTGAGCGGTTTCACCGCTAAGTTGGCTGGTACCGAGCGCGGTATCACCGAGCCGACTCCGACGTTCTCCGCTTGCTTCGGCCAGGCCTTCCTGGAGTTGCACCCGACGAAATATGCTGAGGAGCTCGTTAAGAAGATGGAGAAATCCGGTGCGAAGGCTTACCTCGTTAACACCGGCTGGAACGGAACGGGCAAACGTATCTCGATTCGCGACACCCGCGGTATCATCGACGCTATCCTCGGTGGTGACATCCTGACTGCTCCGACGAAGAAGATCCCGTACTTCAACTTCGAAGTACCGACGGCTCTGCCGGGCGTTGATCCTGCTATCCTCGATCCGCGCGACACCTATAAGGACGCTGCTGAGTGGGAAGTAAAGGCCAAAGACCTCGCTGCTCGCTTCATCAAGAACTTCGACAAATATACGTCGAATGAGGCTGGTAAGGCACTTGTTGCAGCCGGTCCGCAACTCTAATCATGAGTTCGTCGTCGGAAGATAAGATCCGTAGCATCGCCATGTATCGCCGCTGGGCATACATGGCGGTTGCTATTGTAGCCGCTATCCTTCTCCGCGTAGCACCCGTTTTCTCGTTTCAACCGGACAAAGGTATTCAGTATACCCGCAGTTTCCGGATGGACCTGCACGAGGTGCAAGTGATTCAAACGGCGCTGGATACGAATGTGGCGCAAGTGTGGGATACGATACCGGTGAACGGGTTGTATGTGATGCAGCGCATCCTGTTTTGGAGTTGCATCCTCTGCCTACTCCTATTTTATCCCACGCGCGTGCGCTGGTATATGACGTTCGTCATCATGGCGGAAGGAGCCGTCTTTTACGGCCTGCTGATCTACTACGCGCTGAAGATATCAGGTGAGTACGCCACGCTCGCGCCCACATGGGTCGCTTTCATGCCGGCCCTCATCATAGCGATGATGATAGCGCTCAATAGGAATGTGACGCAATACGGAAATTATTTCGATGATATCAAAGTCGATTAATGTCGACTCTTACCAAGCGAACAATGCAGTGACCGGCCAGTGATCTGAGCCGGTCGCTTTATAATCTACCTCGCAGCTCACCGGAATGAGCGACGGACTGCTGAGGATATAGTCAATGCGGATACCGATTCCTCTTTTCTTACACGTCGGACCGGTGCGAAACCAACTGGTCTCCAGGAACGCATCGTGCAGGCCGCGTTTGATATGCAGATAGGTGTAACTGAGCGGAATGGCATTGAAATCACCGGCTACGATAGTGGGATAAGGACTGGCGTCTATCATCCTTCTCACGGCGCGCGACTGCTTGATACGCAGCGGCGTGGAGTGCTCCACTTTCTTGCGCATGTCGCCGTTGCCGTCCAGGTCCTCATCCGTGAAACGATACGACTCCAAGTGGTTGTTGATCACCCGAATAGTGTCGTCGTCCACGACGATATCGCATTGGTTGGACAGGTTACTCTGCGACTCGAAGCGTATACTGCGTTTGTTGAGAATCTCATATTTGGACCACACCATCGTGCCGTACTGATGGCGTTTGTTCTTGTATACCGAGAAATCGGTATACGAATATTTATATTTCTTTCCTAAGGTCTTTTTGACGTCATCCAGCGTCAGGCGTGTCGTATCTCTGTACACATCTACCTCCTGCAGACAAACCACATCCGCGTCCTGCTGTAAGATATACTGCAGCACCGCGTTCTTCTCCGGCTTCACAAACCCGCCAATTTGAGCGGTGTTCCATGTCATCACACTCAACCGATGCGGCATCTTGGCCAACTCCGCCTCTGACGGACCTGAACCGTGACTGACGATCGGAAGCAGACATAAAATCGTCAGTATCAGCCATAGGGCCAATAGGGAATAGAGGATGATATGTCTGCGTTTGAGTCTCTCCATGTTACACGCTTTTGGGCGCAAGCGTCACCAACGGAATGATCATCTCTTCGAGCGATACACCACCGTGTTGGAACGTGTCGTGGTAATACTGGGCGTAGTAGTTGAATTGGTTCGGGTAAGCGAAGAAATCGCTACCGGTGCAGAACGCGTAACTGCTGCTGATGTTCGGGCACGGCAGACCTTCCCGTTTGGGTTGGTCCAGCGTGAAGACGTTCTTCGAACTGCAGTTCAGCGCTTTGCCTACTTTGTACCGGATATTGTTGTTCGTGTTCTTGTCCGCGATGATCTGCACGGCGTTCTTCACGCGTGTGGTACCGTGATCGGTCGTCAGCACCAAGGTAAAGCCTAACTCCGCAGCGCGACGCAATAAGGTATATGTCGGCGAATGTTTAAACCAACTGAGCGTCAGACTGCGATAAGCTGCTTCGTCATTCGCCAGTTCCCGCATCATCTTACTCTCCGTACGCGAGTGAGACAGCATGTCGATGAAATTCAGCACCACGATGTTCAGCGGGGTCTTCACGCCTTTCAACTGCGCAATGACGCGCTCGCAGAAATCACTCTCGTTGACTTTCCAGTAATTGAAACTCTCGCGTCTGCGATAGCGGTCCAGCAGCGTCTGAACCAACTCTTTCTCGTATTGGTTCTTGCTCTCTTCGTCGCCTTCTTCTACCCAGTATTGCGGGAACATCTGTTGAATCTGCAGCGGCATCAGGCCGGAGAAAATAGCATTCCGGGCATATTGGGTAGCCGTCGGCAGAATGGACGTATATTGTTCCTCTTTCTGCACCGAATAGAACTCACTGATCAGCGGTTGGATCGTTTTCCATTGATCGTAGCGGAAGTTATCGATCACGCATAACAGCACTTTCTCGCCTTTGTCTAACAACGGGAACACCGCATGTTTCATCACATCCGGCGACATGATCGGCCGGCTATTTTGGTCTGTGCTCTCAAACCAAGAAGTATAATTCTTCGCGATCCATTTACCGAAAGCCGCATTGGCTTGTGCCCGTTGGTCGTCAATCAGGCTTCGCATGGGGTTGTTCTCCAGTTCCAGATCCCATTTCGTCAGGGTGCGAACGATAGCTTGCCATTCCTCTATCGTGCTGGCGGTATCGATCATATAGGTGATGTCGCTCCATTCCTGACGGTAGTTCTGTTGCGCCTGTTCCGTCAAGATCTCCTGCTGATGAATATGTTTCTTCAAACACAGCAGGATCTGACTCGGGTTAACGGGTTTGATCAGGTAATCGGCGATCTTCTCACCGATAGCCTGCTCCATGATATGTTCCTCTTCGGATTTGGTGATCATCACGACAGGCACTTCCGGGTGCAGGCGTTTGATCTCCTGCAGCGTCTCCAGGCCACTCATACCCGGCATGTTCTCATCCAGGAAAACAATGCTGAATGTCGAATGG
>JAFXYK010000084.1 GCA_017541805.1 Paludibacteraceae bacterium | reverse complement strand
TGATCGAGATCCCGCGTGCTGCCCTGACAGCTGACCGTATTGCTACGGAGGCTCAGTACTTCAGCTTCGGTACGAACGACCTCACCCAGATGACCTTCGGTTACAGCCGTGACGATATCGCTTCCTTCTTGCCGGCTTACCTCGAGAAGAAGATCCTGAAAGTGGATCCGTTCCAGGTACTTGACCAGAATGGTGTTGGCCAGCTGATCAAGATGGCAGTCGAGAAAGGTCGTGCCGTTCGTCCGGGATTGCGTACCGGTATCTGCGGCGAGCACGGTGGTGAACCGAGTTCTGTTAAGTTCTGCGCACGTGTAGGCATGAACTACGCTTCCTGCTCACCGTTCCGCGTACCTATCGCTCGCCTCGCTGCAGCTCAAGCTGCTGTAGAGGATGAAGCGTGAAAAGCGCACCGCTGAACGTCCGATGGACGTTTAGCGGAGTAAGTGCGCGGACGCGAGCGGCAAAAGTCCCCACTTTTGACGCATAGAACGACCTTATTTAATAGCGTGCCCCCACAGGTACGCTATTTTTTTGTGTAACTTTTCTTCGTTCTTTTCCTGCTATTTTATGCAGGTTTCCATTAACTGTCTTCTTCTCCCTGTTCCCTTGTTGTGGGCTCGGGCATAGGCGGTTTAGCCCCTCGCTGCCCGTTCTCTACGCCCGGGCATTGTTCGACCCTCGCGTCTCGCTATCGCGTCGCCCGCCCGCTCGGTCTCAAGGCGGGTGTAGCCCCTTCGGCGCGTAGTCTTGGCTGTTTACCTCCGGTGATGTTTCTATTACTGAACTGTTTATGGTTAGGCTTTGTCTATTGCGTTCGGATAATATCCGTACAATCCATTTCATAATAAGCGGCGACATATCTGCCGCCGCCATCCGTACTAAAAGTCTGAATATACGTCTTTCTTTTTTTGAAAAGCCTTATTAATCAAAGTTACAGATTCAAGAACTCCTTTAGAGAATTTATTACCTTTGATTTTTCTATCTATGATTCCATTAGATGTTTCTATCCTTATTTTAACAACATTTCCTGTTGTTAATTTTGATAGAGACTCCATGGGTATTAAATATTGCGGTTGAACAGATCCGCTTCTTATCATAAATGCGTCTTTTAGAACATCTTCAAAGGCCTCCAATTCTATAACCTCATCATTTTCTAATTTTAGGAGTAACTTGCTTCCTTTTTCTATTTCAAATATTCCTTCATTCAAAAATAGTGTAAGAAAATAATCTCGATGATCCTCTCCGTCTAGATTAACCTCCATTGCAAATACGTTAGCAGCAGCGGCTGTGCTGAATTCTGTATAAATGTTGAAAGCAGATGCGCTTACTCTGCGCATACCATCTGATGTCACGACGTCTTTGTCAATTTTAATAGCATGAATGCTCACACAGCAAACTAATGAGAGCATCAGGAGAAAAGATTTTTTCATTTCTTTATTGGCGGTTATATCCCATCGCCTCGTCGGTTTTTAATTAGTATTAGTTTTTGTTAATAGCACAAAAAACGTGAGCCAACTGCTATTGGTTCTTTCGGGCTTGGACTCCCATCTCTTCCAATACACAGATAGCCCACGTATAAACGTGAGCGTTCTGCATTATTCTCGGAAAGAGATTTTCAAAGTGTCCAAGTTTGAAAGAATCCTCAAATAAAGCAAACGCTTCGTTATAATTATCAATACATCAGCGCAACACCTTGCGCTTTCTCCACTTTTAACGTCTTGGAGACCGGACGATGGTTATTTTTAACCTTTGCGTCTGCAAAGGTACTGCTTTTTTCTGACATACGCAAGTTTTTCTGCAATAATCTGTAAAAAAGACTTTCTCTTTACTACCCTCCAGCAGGTTCCAATGGATGCTCAATGGATGCTGAAAGGGTGCTCAATGGTTGCTTGCTGCAACCTGAGCACCCTCTCATTACTCTTATCTCTTAACTTTTAACTCTTAACGAAGTACTTTCATTTCTTCTCAAAAAATCTCTGCAAAGATAATACCTTTTTTTCAAACTTCCAAATTTTCACCTTCCGTTTTGTTAACAAAATGGAATTTTCTCTCTTTTTCATTGCATATTTGCAAAAATATTTGTACCTTTGCAGCGGATTTGATGGAGCATGTACATTCATCTGGATTGCAATAATTTCTTCGTCAGTTGTGAGTTAGTCTCACGGCCGGAACTGAAGGGAACGCCTGTCGTAGTTGCCAATGACAATGGCAACAACGGTGGGATTATCTTGGCGTTGAACCAGGAGGCCAAAGCTGTCGGTCTCAAACGCGGCAATCCGCTCTTTCAGGTCACGCGGCTCCTTGAGCAGCACCATGTCACTGTTATTGATGTTCACCATCACATGTATCACGAGGTATCGCATCATATCATGGACGAGGTGCGGAAGACCGAGATGGTCCTCAACTTCATTCAATACAGCGTCGACGAGTTCTTCGGCGAGATGCCGGAAGATGACCCTACCCAACTGTGCACGTACCTGCAGACGCTCAAGGATCTCATCCTGCGCGAAACTGGTATTCCGGTCAGTTGCGGTGCAGG
The DNA here is from genome assembly GCA_017541805.1 of Paludibacteraceae bacterium. Classification (GTDB taxonomy): domain Bacteria; phylum Bacteroidota; class Bacteroidia; order Bacteroidales; family Paludibacteraceae; genus Colicola. The sequence continues at coordinate 8,010 of JAFXYK010000084.1, read as the reverse complement.
TCTCACCTACACGCTGGCAAAGACAGCCACTTGGTTCGCCAAGCACTATCCCGGCTATAAAGGAATCTGTATCATGCCGGCAGACAAACGCGAATCAGCACTTGCGCAGGTCCCTGTCAAAGATGTCTGGGGCATCGGACGACGCAGCATCAAGACCATCGAACGGCAAGGAATCAAGACTGCCCTGGACTACACGCGTCAACCCGAAGCATGGATCAACAAGCGCTTCGGAGTCACCGGCTTGCGCACATGGAAAGAACTGAATGGCACACCCGCCATCACGGTTGCCAGCCATGAACGGCAGAAATCCATCATGTACAGCCGCACCTTCGCCCGTATGACCGGCAGCAAAACGGTACTGCTGCGCGAACTGAGCAATTATGCCTCATCGGCGACCCGTAAGATGCGGGAACAACAATCGCTTTGCCGCACCGTTACGCTGTTTCTGGCTACGAACCGCCATCGGGAGGACTTACCGCAGTATTTTGCGGACGACACCATCAAACTGAGCACCGCCACAGATGACTCCACGCAGATCATCCATGCTGTCACGCAACTGCTGGACCGGCTCTTCCGCGAGAACTACCAATACAAACAAGCGGGTGTCATCTTGGGACAGTTGCAGCACTCCGATGCCGTTCAGTTGGATCTCTTTGCACCGGACCAGGCACAGAAACAAGCCAAACAGAAACGCCTCATGCAAGCCATCGACGGTATCAACCAGCGATTCGGACGCAACCAGATTCATTTTGCTGTACAAGGCACCGAAGCCGACACTTCCGAACAACCCGCCGGCTTCATGAGACCGCACGAAATAGTTTAGAAGAGTTAATATTTGAGATATGAAACCATTTGCTTTAGTTACCGGAGCTTCTTCCGGCATGGGATTAGAGTTCGCCAAACAACTGGCTCAACGAGGCTATAACCTCCTTATTGTCAGCAATGTACCCGAGATACACGACGCCGCAGAACAGATCCAATCCACCATCAAAAATCAAAAATCACCCATCGAGGTTCTCGACCTCGTCATGGATCTCGGTCAGCAGTCTTCCGCGCGCGAACTATACGAATATACGCACGCGCACGATATAGAGGTAGAAGTGCTGGTCAACAATGCCGGTGTCTATCACGACAAAGATATCCTCGATGACAGCGAAGGCTTCACCAGCCTCATTATGAACCTGCATATGTACACGCCGGCGATGCTCTGTTACCTCTTCGGACAGGACATGAAAGCGCGCCGCAAAGGCTATATCCTCAACGTCTGCTCCGTGACCTCCAAGATGGCGGCACAGCGACTCGGCACTTACGGCGGCACCAAAGCTTTCTTATGCCACTTCACCCGCGCGTTACATATCGAGTTACGCAAATATGGCGTCCATGTGACGGATGTCAGTCCGGGTGCAGTAGATACAGGCCTCTACTCCATCTCTCCGGTCCTGACCAAACTCGGCAAATGTCTCGGCATCATCGTCAGTCCGCAGACATTGGTTCGCCGCGCACTGTGGGCACTCTTCCATGGTTGGTCAAAGACAACGGTTCCTACCGTCTTCTGGACGATCTTAACCCTCATCATCCTATTGATTCCCACCTGCCTCTTACGGCTCATCAGACGGCTTGGATGGTTCTAAATCCCGCTTTTCAGCACCAATAAACAAAAAAATGCATGTCAAAGTGCATTTTTTTTGTAAAAAATTTGGTCAATTCAAAAAAAAGCAGTACTTTTGCAGTCGCTTTCGTCCGAGAGCAATAGGGTGCTATCGTCTAGTGGCCTAGGACAACGGCCTCTCACGCCGTAAACCCCGGTTCGAGTCCGGGTAGCACTACCTCAGAGCGCAAATGCGCTCTTTTTTTATTTTTTTTCAAAAAAATGCAATATTATTTGCACAATTCAAAAAAAAATAGTAACTTTGCACCTTGAATTTGGATGTTAACCAAAATACCATGCACAGACATTCATCTATAGTACTATTTTTCATCGGTTTGATGCTTGTTTTTGCACCTATTGTGCAGGCTCGTCAATACCAACCGCGTATCGTTTGGACGAAGAATGCGAACCGTCGTACAGGTCTGTATACGACGAATAATTATTTCGTGGCGCATGGTTTTGGTATCTCGGCGAACCTGCTGTACTATTTCGGAGATGTGGATAATGAGGGTATTGCGTTCAACGGTGGTTGGAATAGTAATAATATCGGTGGTAGCGGCGGTTTATGCTTTAACTACAATCTGCCGGTTAGCAACCATGTCAATCTGCGGTTCATGGCATTAGCCGGTATCATTCGCGCGGATAATAAAACCAAGTTCGATAATCTGGCCGAGCCTCGTGATGACTACCGTAAGTTCTTTGCTTATATCGTACAGCCGTCCGTAGGTGTGCAGTACTATCCCTTCTCGAATGCCGGTTTCTATCTGTACGGAGGTTTGGCGTTTACCGCCAGCATCATTGATAAGTACGAGTTCTATTACTATGCACGCTTGGAGGGAGAGGCCACCAAATCGCGTCACCGCATCGAAGGTAAAACCACGGGTTTCCTGCCGATGGTGCAGTTGGCAATCGGATATAGCTGGAGTCTGACTCCGTCTTGGACCTTAAGTGCTGAGATCGGTGTGAACGAAGGTCTGATAGATACCTATTACATGAACCTGGATGCCTTCCCGATGGCGGGCGCACAGAACACAGACGGCTATACCTTAGGTCAACCCTTCGGTAAATGGACGGATCGCTACGGGAAAGAGCATATCCACTGGAACGACGGTTGGTTCCAAGCAGGCATCACAATCACCTATCAATGGCGTAACTGCGAGACCTGCCGACTGAATACCAACTTCCCAGTTAAGATGAGACGTCGTTAAGACAATCTTAGATTTGAAAATCAAGACAAGTGCGTACCTCGGTAAAAGGACGCACTTTTTCGTTAGCTACTGCTACATGCGCCGGATGAACGGCATAACCCTTCAGCGCCTCGAAAGACTCCAAGGTGCTATCCAACATAATATCCGCATTGCTGGTCTCCAACACGCCGTCAATCTGCACGTGAATATCCTCCAATCCGGGCACCTGTCCTTTCAGTCCTTCCAATCCCTGCTTGATAGCCACTGCAGCAGCGCGTTTCTCCGCCTCGCTCAACTCCGAACGAAGCTTCCATAAAATAATGTGCTTTACCATTTTTTTGCAATATAAATTGTCGTTATTCCGAACGTCAGCGGTCGGAATGTACCTTCTTTAAATCCAGCTTCCTGCATGTGCTGCACAAACTCCTCTCCCCAGCAGAAATGCTTCACGCTTTTATTCAGATACGTATAAGCCGTCTTGTCGCGACTAACGATACGTCCGATGAACGGCAATATATGCGTGAAATAAAGATCGTAGAAGAAACGGATGAGGCAGTTCTTCGGATAACTGAACTCCAGTATCGTCACTTGCCCGCCGGGTTTGAGCACCCGACACATCTCGCGCAGACCTTCGTCTAAGTTCTGAAAATTCCTACATCCATAGGCGCAAGTCACTCCGTCAAAGGAAGCATCCTCAAACGGCATATCCTGTGCATTCCCATGCATGAACGCTACCCTATCAGCCATCCTTTCACCTTTCACCTTTAACCTTTCAACTTTCCCCTTTCCTATCTCCATCATCTTATCCGACAGGTCCAGACCGGTGACGCGTTGCGCCTTCCCTTTTCGGATCATCTCGATCGTCAGGTCGGCTGTTCCGATAGCTACATCCAGCACATGCTCCGCCTCCGGCATACACTGAACGGTCTTCCGACGCCAGCGTTTGTCGATATTCAGCGATAGCCCGTGGTTCAGTCCGTCGTACGTACCTGCTATCCGGTCAAACAACTGTCCGATATGCTGTTTCTCTTCCATTTAGGAATGCTTATTTAGATGTAGAGGGAGCTATTTGATCGGGTGTGATCTTCAGCATCTCGTTCAGCGTCTTCACCGAATAATCCGCAGGAGCCTTCAGGATCGTAACAACCCATGCCTGTAATGCTTCATCCCATGTCTGGCGAGTGATCTTCTTGCATACGTCATCGAAACTTACTTTCTTATGGCTCTTGATCAACTTCTTCCGCATCTTACGGTCTGCACGCCAGTGTTTCTGATACTCCGCCGACAACTCGCATGTCTCTTCTACCAGCACGTTCACACTATACTGACCGGTGCCGTAATGCGCATGGAAGCCCATGATCGGATCTATCACTTGCATATACGAACGGGGTACAATGAAGCTCTCTCCGGCCAATTCGTACTGACTTGGCTCCGATGCAGGACGCACATAGACGAATTCACCGCGCTCGTTCACGTCAGCCGAATCAATGGCGATATTGAGAACGAACTCACCCAGCACCTCGTCTTTATGTAACGCAGGCGTGAAATCCATCCACGACGACAAGATCTGAATCTTCATCTTGAAGTTAAACGTCTTCCTGTCCGCGAAAGAGAACGGAATCGGAAGCGTCGTATTCGGCAGATGAGAGTGATACGGATTGATCACCACCGTGTCCAGCGTCAATTCAAACTTCGAGTGGTCCATCAATCGATGCAGTTTCTCCCGATTCAAATGGCACGACACATAAAAGGCCGTATCTTCGCCTACCGTAGCCAAGCAACCGACACCGTTGAACTGAATACCCGTCGGATCCAGAGTGCCTCGATCGGAACCGTTTGCATAGAAATCATTAAGCGCATATAAGGTTCCCACCGAATTGGTATAGGTGCATTCTTTCGTTACCGTCTCATGCCATTCCTGCTTGTGCCGACGATCCATCGTGATCAGTTGACCGATGGCCTGAATACCCAGGTCCACCAAGGAAGACATATATCCGGTTGCTACGCCTAAAGCAGCATTACCTAAAGCCGCCACCACGCCGGCGCCGAAACCACGGTTGATGTTATTGCTCGGCACTAACGCAGCGCCAAGCGTCTTATCCGTATAGATAACCGTTCGGAATGCCTCCACGCGTTTTTTAGGAGCGGCTTTCTCTGCTTTCTGCTCACCACCATACACATTGGCAAAAACCAACGTGCATGCCACAAATAGTATGATGATCTTTTTCATTACCACATGTATTTGATATCCAAATCTGATTTCTTCGCCGTCTTTATCGAATGACGGGATAACTCAATATCCATATCATCCGTATTGTACGGAATCTCTGTTGCTACCAGCACATACACATCATTCTCCGAGGCAGGGAAAAACAAGTCCATACCGCATTGGCAATAGCCGCTGGGCACAATCGGACATACCGTTGTTTCCTCTTTCTTCGATGACGGTGTCAGCACATAGCATAGCGATACATTATCCGTCAGTTTGTTGATATGGAGTACATTGATGAAATAGTTCTTACTCGTGTGGTTTTCATAGATGAAATCCCATTCTCCGAACACCTTATTCTTCTTAAAAGTAATACCCTCCACCTTCGGACTCGGTTTGCCGGAACAAGCCTGCGCACCAATCCAAACGAACATATCCGCCATCTGCTCGAGCGTATCTCGTGATTGCGTACCTCGTACGGATGCACCTAACACGCGCATATCATGCACGTCTATCTGCTTTTTTTGCCCCGAAAACACATCGACAAGGATAGTTCCTCGGATATGATCCGAGTTCGCATTTACGGCAGCTTTAACCCAGTGATAAACGTCCTTTGTTCCACTTTCCACCGAGTTATATATCATATTCGGCTCCACGCGCAAGATGCGTACTTTTCCTCCTTCGGGTATGCGCACCGAGTCTATTATACTCAGCTCCATACCATCTTGAACCTGCTGCCACGGAGTGTCCGATAAAGCCAGTTTGTACTCCACTTTACCCGTATGGGAATAGATACGGTAATGGTCCTGCGCCAGAACGGACACCCATCCGCAAACAGCGCAAAAAAGAATAACGATGACGCGCTTCATTTCTTTATGTGTATTTTACGAATTGCTTTGATACTATTTTGTATGATGCCGTATAGGGCGAACGTGACATCAAAAGCGATGGCACCCAGACCCAGCATCCATATAGCCGGAGAGAAATCAGTATAGATATGCCATCCGGAATAGATATAGCACCCTAGCCATACCAAACCGAACATAATTGCAAACTGACTGATACGGATCAATAGGTTTCCTATATAACTCATCCGTTTTCTGGCAATCCATAGCAACGTGATGAAGGTCATACACAGTACGATAGCGATGAACCAGTTCAACCATGCGCTACTCTCACGGATATAACTGCCGCCCAGGATTGTTTGCACAATATACGCATGAATCATCACACCGGCTTGCGGTTCATGCAGAGGTGTCAGATACGTATCTTTCACATCCGTCATTGATCCAATCATCACTACTTTATCGCGGATTTGCTCCTGCACCATCGGGTTCGTTAACTGACCAGCATCAACCACCTCTATCTCATAACTCGTATAATCAATGATCTCCGCCGTATTACCTCTATCCAGCAGTGCCTGCGCACGCTCCGGATCAGCCATCTTGGCTAATTCATAAGCCATGTTGCATAATGTATCTCCATTAGCCAAACGCACCATCGGCACAAACGACCGTACAACCGCCCATGTATGACTGATATCCAGATTGATATAACCGATACGATGAGGTTTAAAATCCGCATCTCCTTCACAGAAAGAGAGTGTATCGCGGGTATAGACGTTAGTTTGTTCGTCATACTTCACGCCGGTAGCGAAAACCAAACATGGCACTCTGGAGATAGTTTCTTTGAGATAACTATTATCCGTCGGTTCTTTCGGAATAGGGAACATAACATCCAATCCGATCGCTTTGGGTTTACATCTCGCCACGGTCATCAATGTTTCTAAAGATCCGTTACGATCGCAACTGTCGATATTGACCACCATCACATCCCTACTCAACGGTTTCACCGGGCGACTGTAGTCCACCGAGTTGTATATATCCGAAAGTTGGAAATCCATTTTCTTATCCATCGGAGCAAACATCTCCAAGGACAGGAAATCAGTGAAGATAAACGTAGTTAACAACAGCGAGATGAGAGTAGTGACCAACACCACCACACCGGCTTGTAACCAGGACTTCTGCTTATCGTTAAAGGCCCATTTCATAGGATTGTTTGTTATTTCGCTGCAAATTTACAACAAAAAATTTGAATGTACAAGATTTTTAGAAAAAAAATATGTTCTGCATAACGAAGGTACAATAATTTTCTAATCCAACAATATAAACCCGGCCCAAAAATACGGAGCCTCATACGGTTTCACCGTAACGGTTTTGATTTCCGTCTTCGGCGCAACTATCTTCCCTTGATTCGCCATGATCTCTTGCTGAGTCGGCGGAATAATACGTTCCACCGTCTTCTTCTCTGTATAGCTGCGTACTTCCTGTTGCGCTTTGCGGAAAGCCTCCCGTTTAGAGATACCCTTGCTGTAATAGCGGTAAAATGCCGTCATCAGCATCTGCGTAGCCTTGTCATCCACTCTCCATAAAGCCATCAGGATCGTCTGAGCGCCCGCCATCTTAAATGCACGCTGCAAACCGAACACACCTTCGCCGGATACGTCGCCTAATCCGGTCTCACAGGCCGACATCACCACGATATCTGCCTCGCGGAAGTCCAGCACCGAAATCTCTTTGGCGGTTAAGATACCATCATCCATTCCTTCAGGAACTTTGTTGCCAATTAACGCTCTATTGGCTCCCGCAAACGTTAGCAGACAGCGATCCAACGGATCATTGGTCGTCAGCGTGTCCACATACATACCGTGCGTAGCAAAATGTAAAATATTCTGCTTCTGACCACTAAGTCCTTTAACCGATTCTTCACAAGCAGAGAAATCCGAGTAGATGGTCACAGCTATCTTTTTGCTCATCAGAATCGGCGCAATGGCATCCACTTCTTTTTGAGTGCCCTTTAGCGGCCATGCGTAGTATCCGTGTAACTGACGTTGAGATTCTTCTTGAGGTGCACTCAGGTCCCGTTTGGCATACAGTTGGTTGTTATATGCCATCACTTCGTCGGAT
>JAFXYK010000083.1 GCA_017541805.1 Paludibacteraceae bacterium | reverse complement strand
TGAGGACGTCCGGGGACGTCCTTTTTTTATATCCGCCCTTGAAAAAGGGCTATTTTTGTTGTATCTTTGCAGTCGATTTTAACAAACTCACGTCGCGCAAGCGATTATGTTTAACTTTTTTAAACCTTAATTTATTATGATCGAAAATCTAATTTCTTTGGAGGAGCAGGCTAACCTCCGCATCGTGGAAAACATGGATGTACAAAACCTGCCTCAGTTGATGCAATCCGTCCTTTCGCTCGCTCAAACGCCTGCCGAGAAAGACATGTTGCTCCTTTCCTCGCTCGTGGCGTGCGGAAGCGCGATGCCTAATCTCTATTTCCGGTATGGCATTGGCGCCAAACGCTATTACCCCAACCTCCAGCTCTTTATCGTAGGCTCGGCCGCCTGCGGAAAGGGTATTGCCAACTTGGCCCTGGAACTCGTCAAGCCCATTCACGAGAAGAAGCCGCTCATCATCCCGGGCGATGCCACCTATCCGGCTTTCTACCAAACCCTCGCCCGGCAAAAGGGGCGTGGCTATATCCACGAGTCAGAAGGCTCGGTCATCACCGACATCTGGCGCTCCAGTACCGCTAATTACAACACCGCCCTGCGTAAGGCTGCTGAGCACGAGACCATCTCCCGCGCCCGTTGTCGCGAAGCGTCCGTCATCGAGAATCCGCAACTATCGATGGTCCTCACCGGAACATTCTCCCAGTACCATGCCCTCGTGCCGAGTATCGAAAACGGCTATTTCTCCCGTCTGCTGACCCTCATCATTGATGAGCACCAGGCTTTCAATAGCCGTTACGTGCAGCCCTCTGAGAACTCCGGCGATACGATTCGGGCCGCCGCAGAAAAACTCTACCGGCTCTACGAGTCCTTATTATTTGCGCACCCGCGCGAGTTTACCCTCACACCGGAGCAGCAATCGCGCTTGGGCAAGCACCTGGAGACGGCGTATCCCACCCTCATCCGAATGCTTGGTGAGGATTTCCACTCCGTAGTCCTTCGCATGGCCATCCATATCGAGCGTATCGCCATGATCCTCTCCGCGCTCCGTGGAAACATGGACGTCTGCTCGGATGAGGATTATCAGGTAGCGGAGATGATCGGGAATAAACTAATACTGCATATGGCTCAGGCCTACCAACTCGTGAAAGGTACAGAAAAAATCGAACAACCGAAAGTGAAGCCACTGGATCAGAAGCAGATACTGCTGAGTTTGCTGCCGGAGGAGTTTGAGAGTAAGACGCTATTGGCAGAAGCTCAAACGCAGGGAATACCTCGCAGGACCGTATTCAGATGGAGTGACGAATGGCAGGAACATGGTGTAATACTAAAAATCCGGCATGGGGTATTTAAGAAACAACCCGCTATTGCATAGGATTGGGGTATGTGATGGATATGGTAATGACCAACGAATAGTCAACTTATCATCAACTTATCACTAACGAATGGAAGGAGAATGGTTGCTTCAAATATGAAGCAAAAATGAAAAATGATACAATATTCAATAAAAAAAATCGCATGGCACTAATGGCACTATTGGCACTATCGAGGATGAAAGTGCCAAAGTGCCAAAAGTGCCAAAGCAAAAATTTATAAATCTATGGCAAAATTTCAAACAGAAGCCGGGATAGAAGGCATGACCGGCAAGTTAAGTAAACGTTCGCGTCTGGTGATGCGAAAGAAAGAATGGCACTATCCGGATGGGCGTGTGTTTGGAGAAGGTCCGAAGGAAGTGTATGAACTCCGTGATCGCGACTATAAGCATAATCCGCGCTCGCAAGCGGAGCAGGTGCAGTACGAACGATGGAAGGCCGTTTGTCAGGAGGCCTCGCGCATCGCCAAGGATCCTACGCATCCGCGGTATCAGGAGATGACCGACCGGCATATGGCGCAGCTAAAAGGCAAGCCCGATCCCGCCCTCGGCAAGAAACGTATCTGCCAGTTCGGCAATTTCGTACGAGCAGTCCTCTGCCACGAATAGCAAAAAGAGCGCTTCGGCGCTTTTTTTGTGCAAATCTCCCATAGATTTTACAAATTAATCGGATTTTATTTGCATATATTAGAAAAAAGCAGTATCTTTGCAGTTGAAAAATGTTGCATTATGAGAAACATCATTGTAAGTGTCGTGGCATTATGCCTGTTAATGACGGGTTGTAACTCGCGTACGCCGCAGTATCGCATCGGCGTGAGTCAGTGTCTGGATGATGCCTGGCGGCAGAAGATGAACTATGAGATGGAGCGTGAGTTGCTGCTGCATCCAGATATGACGCTTTCGCGCCGTATAGCTTACGGCAGCAATGAGTTGCAGTGTGCCCAGATTGACAGTTTTATCCGTGAGCGTGTAGATCTGCTGATAGTCAGTCCCAATGAGGCGAGGCAGGTACAACCTGCTGTGACTAGAGCTTATCGAGCCGGTATCCCGGTGATTGTTGCCGACCGCCGTGTTCCCGGAGACGAGTGGACTGCTTTTATAGGTGGCGATAACTACAAGGTAGGCCGACTGATGGCGCAATGGGTGATAGGAAAGGCGAAAGGTGAAAGGTTAAAGGCGAAAGGAAAACCGTTCATGGTACTGGAGGTAGCCGGATTGCCGGGTTCGACTCCTGCGACGTTGCGCCACAAGGGTATGATGGACGGTATCGAAGAGGCGAAAGGCGAAGGGTTAGAGGCTAAAGTAGAGGTGCAGAGCGTGATGGGGCGATGGTATCAGGAGGACGCCTATGAGGCCGTCTCGGCGTACCTTGAGGATCACCCTCTGCCGGATGTCATTGTGGCACATAATGACCTGATGGCTATCGGTGCCGCCGAGGCGGTTCCTTCCATTCCTATCATGGGTGTGGACGGTATCCATCCGGGATTGCAGGCTATCGTAGATGGCAAGATCGAGTGCTCCGCTACGTATTCCTCCCGCGGCGATATGCTGATTGACGCCGCCTCACGCATATTACACAAGGAACCATACGTGCGCGATACGGTACTGGAGACGACGCTGGTAGATCTTACCGCAGCGTACCCGATGCTCAAGCAGGACGAGGCTATTACGCGTGATCTGGAGACCCTGCATATCGTCCAGACGCAGGCGGAAAGCAAATGGAAACAGCAAAGGTTTGACCGATTGGTACTGATCTTGTTTATGGTGTTTTTCTTTATCCTATTCCTGATCACCTTAGGCTATATCTTCATCAAACAGCGCAAGATCCAGACGGAGATCAAGCATGATATCATCCCTCAGCTGGAGAATATGCAGGAGGCAATCCAACTCAGCAAAAAAGACGAGGCCTTTGCGGAGCGGCTGCGACAGGTAGTGGACGACTATCTGACGGATCCCCATCTGAATGTAGAGTTTCTGGGCAGCAAGCTGCAATTAAGCCGTACGCAACTCTTCCGGCGGGTGAAGGCGGTAGCCGGGAAAGGGCCGCTGGACTATATCCGCGAGCGGAGGCTGGTCCGCGCAGACGAATTGCTCCGCACGACCGACATGACCATCCAGCAAGTAGCTCTGGAACTCTGTTTCTCCAGCCCGGGCTATTTCACCAAATGCTATAAGGAGTACTTCGGGCACCTGCCCAGTGCGCGCTAAAACGAAACATTTATAAGTAGTAATTTTGTTGCAAAATATGGTACATTTGTTGCATTGAAACATTCGTAGTATATTTTGCAACATTATTTTTTGCGCATGTGTATAAATAGATGTACTTTTGCAGCGGAATTGAGTATAGCTCGGTTTCGCTGTTATTCATTTAGAAAAAAGAGCATAAACACATGAAAAACAATAATAATTTAAAATCTAAATATGTCATGAATTCTAAACGTGTATTTTTAGCCTTCCTTTGGATGCTATGCTTCACGGCATTCGCTCAAGCGCAAGTGACTGCGAAGGGTGTTGTGGTGGATGCAGCGACAGGCGAGCCGATCATCGGCGCGACAGTATTGGAGGAAGGCACATCGAATGGTACGATCACCGATTTCGATGGTAATTTCTCACTCTCCGTCGGCAAGGATGCCAAGGTGGTGATTTCGTATGTAGGCTACAAGACTCAGCATTTATTGCCGAAGGAGAACATGAAAGTCTCCCTTGCGGAGGACAGCGAGGTATTGGAGGAAGTGGTAGTAACGGGTTATACGACGCAGCGCAAAGCCGACCTGACCGGTGCTGTTTCTGCTATCTCGGCGAAAGATCTGGGAAAACAGCAGGAGAATAACCCGATGAAGGCTCTTCAGGGAAAAGTGCCGGGCTTGAATATCTCTGCGGATGGTAACCCTTCAGGAACAGCAACGGTACGTATCCGGGGTACAGGATCTTTGAATTCTTCCAATGATCCTCTTTACGTCATTGACGGTGTTCCCACGACTTCGGGAATGCATGAGCTAAACCCCAACGATATCGAGTCTATCCAGGTGCTCAAAGACGCCGCGTCCGCGAGTATATATGGTTCGCGCGCTGCTAACGGTGTCATCATCATCACCACCAAGAAAGGCTCGGAGGGTAAGTTGAATGTCACCTTGGATGCCTCTGTAGCGGTTCAGAACTACGTAAACCGTATGCACGTCCTCAATTCCGAACAGTTCGGACGTGCTATGTGGCAGGCATATGTCAACGATGGTACGGCTGATCCGAATACGAACGTGCTTGGTTACCGTTACGACTGGGGTTATAACGAGCAAGGCCAGCCGGTTTTGAATAACATCATGCTCAACAAGTATCTTGACGCTGCCGGAACAGTACCGGTCAGCAACACGGACTGGTTCGCAGAAACCACCCGTCCCGGCGTGATACAGAACTACAACATCTCTGTCAGCAACGGAGGTAAGAAGGGGAGTGCATTCTTCTCTTTAGGATACTACAAGAACGACGGTATCATCAAGACGACTAACTTTGACCGTTTCTCGGCACGAGTCAACAGCGACTATAAGATGCTGAAGGATATCGTGACTATCGGCGAGAACTTCACTCTCAACCGTACCTCAGAGGTCGGTGCTCCCGGCGGTTACATAGAGAGTGTGCTCCAGTACAACCCCTTGCTGCCGGTATATACGACCAACGGCGATCTGGCGCAGGCTCCTTCCTCCAGCGGTTTCCCACAGCGTGAGAACCCTCTCTCCATTTTGGAACGAAACAAGGACAACCGCTATACCTATTGGCGCGTGTTTGGAAACGTGTTCATCAATATTAACCCGATTAAGGGGCTGAATATCCGCACTACGGCTGGTATCGACTATGCGCAAAAGAGACAGCGATTCTTTACTTATCCTATTACCGAAGGCGTAGTAGCCAACGATAAGAATGCCGTTGAGGCAAAGCAAGAGCATTGGACAAAATGGATGTGGAACGCCATCATCACCTATAATCTGGAAAAAGGCAAACACCGTGCCGACTTCCTGTTAGGAACGGAGTTGAGCAGACAGACCGACGAGTGGTTCTCTGCTTACAAAGAGGACTTCATCGTGCTCAATCCTACTTATATGTGGCCATCTGCAGGAACGGGAACCGCTCAGGCTTACGGCGGTGGCGGCAGTTTCTCGCTGATCTCTTTCTTCGGCAAAGCTAACTATAGTTACGACAACCGATATCTGGTATCGCTAACGATGCGTTATGACGGTTCGAGCCGCTTCGGTAAGAACAACCGTTTTGCCTTCTTCCCCTCTGTATCTGCCGGTTGGCGTATCAGCCAGGAGAAGTTCATGGCAGACGCCAATTCGTGGTTGGACGATCTGAAACTGCGTGTATCGTGGGGTCAGACGGGTAACCAGGATATCAATGCTACCGCGCGTTATACTATCTACGACTCCAACTACGGTGTGAACGAGAACGGTGGTCAGTCTTACGGTACGTCTTATGACATCACCGGCAGCAATGGCGGCGGTATCCTTCCTTCCGGTTTCCGCCGTACGCAGATTGGTAACGACGATATCAAATGGGAGACTACGACCCAGACTAACGTCGGTCTCGACTTCTCTTTCTTCAAACAGACGTTCTACGGTTCGTTCGACTGGTTCTACAAACAGACGAAAGATATCCTCGTGCTGATGACCGGTATCGGCGTAATGGGTGAAGGTGCCTCGCAGTGGGTGAACGCCGGCGCGGTGGATAATATGGGTGTGGAGTTCCAGTTAGGTTACCGTAACCATACCAAAGGCGGCTTCAAATACGATATCTCCGCCAATATCTCTCATTACACCAACAAGGTTATAGATATGCCGTCAACCGTAGCTGCCAGCGGTGCTTTCGGAGGAAACGGCGTACAGTCGGTCGTCGGTCACGCTATCGGTTCCCAGGTTGGTTACATCGCCGATGGTATATTCAAAAGCCAGGATGAGATAGACAACCACGCTTACCAGGAGGGTGCAGGCTTAGGTCGTATCCGCTACCGGGACATCAACGGCGATGGTGTAGTCAGCGAAGCAGACCAGACCTGGATCTACTCGCCGATCCCGGCAGTAGCATTCGGCGCGAACTTCTATTTTGAGTACAAAGGATTCGACCTGACACTTTTCTTCCAAGGCGTAGGCGGACAGCAGGTTATCACGAAAGACTTCAAACAACAGACCGATCTCTGGTCGGGCGTGAACGTTGCGAACCTTAATAAAGGAACGCGCGTGTTAGACGCGTGGAGTCCCTCTAATCCCAATAGTGATATACCCGCTTTGTCCACCAACAACAATAACAACGAGACCCGTGTCAGCACCTATTTCGTAGAGGACGGTTCGTTCCTTAAACTGCGCAACCTGCAGTTGGGCTATAACCTGCCGAAGAGCGCATGCGACAAGATGATGATGCAAAACTGGCGTTGGTTCGTTTCGGCGCAGAACGTATTCACTATCCACTCCGCCAAGTTTACCGGCGTGGATCCGGAGGTGCCTACGTTCGGATATCCTATCCCGCTGACCGTCACCTTAGGAACGAAAGTAACGTTCTAATGAATAATTAATAATGAACAATGAAAAAATCGTGCCCGTAAGGGCTAAGAATATTTCGTTATGAAAACACTAAATAAAATAGTACTTGGTACTTTGTCCCTTTGTACTTTGCTTTGTACTTCTTGCGACAGCTTTCTTAACCATGATGTGCCGCAGGCAACGCTGAGCGAGGATCAGGTAAATGATCCGTTATATATCGATAATATCTGTATCTCCGCTTATGCTATCTTCATCTCCGCAGAAGATATCAACTCGTCTTTCTCGATGTGGAACTTTGATGTCCGCTCCGACGACGCATACAAAGGTGGTATCTCGGAGAACGACGGCGATGTCTTCCATCAGTTAGAGGTAAGTCAGGGTATTCTGACCACCAACTGGAATATCAACGACATGTGGGTGCGTCTGTATAACTGTCTGAGCCGTGTCAACGCCGCCATCGCTGCATTGGACGCCATGGATGACAGCTATGAACTCAAAGAGCAACGTCTGGGCGAAATGAAGTTCTTGCGTGCGTATGGTCATTTCCTGCTCAAACGGTTGTACAAGAATATCCCCTTTGTCATGGATCCGCTGATGAAACAGGCGGACTATAACGAATTGAGTAACACCAAATATACCAATGACGAAGGATGGCAACTTATTGCCGATGACCTTGAATATGCGTATAGCGTATTACCTGCTACCCAGGTGGACAAAGGCCGTCCGACGCAGGCGTCAGCAGCTGCATTGCTGGCGAAGGTGTATCTGTATAAGGCTTACCGTCAGGACGATCCCGCTTCGCATCAGGTGACCGAGATCAACCGTGACGATTTGGCAAAAGTGCTTCAATATACCGAGGAGGGTATCTATACCGCCGGCGGTTATGGCTTGGAGGATGATTTCCATAACAATTTCCGTCCCGAGCCGCAATATGAGAACGGCAAGGAGAGTCTTTGGGCGCTCCAATACTCGACCAACGACGGTACGAACTTAGGTAACTGTAACTGGTCTTACGGCTTGATGGTACCGGGTATCGAAGGCGTGACGGACGGCGGTTGCGATTTCTACAAACCGAGTCAGAACCTCGTAAACGCTTTCCGTACCAACGCCGAAGGGCTGCCGTTCATCGACACGTTCAACGACAAGGATTTCGATGCTTCTACCGACAATGCCGATCCCCGTCTCTGGCTGACGGTAGGTATAGCCGGTTTCCCGTATGAGTTCAACCCGAACCTCATCATGAGCCGTACGCATAACTGGAGTCGTTCCAATGGTCTGTATGGTTATCACGTGACTCTGAAACACAACGTTGATCCGGAGAGCGGTTACCTCATCCGTTCCGCCCTGTGGTTCGGTACGCCGATGAACCGTATCGTGGTTCGCTATGCAGACGTGCTGCTGATGCGTGCCGAAGCCATGGCTCAACTGGGACGTGACGCAGAAGCAATCGAACTGGTTAACCAGCTACGTAACCGCGCATCGCGCAGCATCGGCATGCTCGCCGGATATGACACCAACTACGGAGCCAAGATCCGTGTCAAACCCTATACCGACCATTCCAACGCACTGGCTAAAGTGAAGATGGAACGCCGTCTGGAACTGGCGATGGAGAGCGAGCGGTTCTTCGACCTCGTGCGTTGGGGCGAAGCCGAGCAGGTGATCAACAAATACTACGTGGAGGAAGCCAACGACTGCCGTATCTACACCTCTGCCCATTTCACCGCTAACAAAAACGAGTATCTGCCTATCCCTCACGAGCAGGTATCCGCCTCCAATGGCCATTACAAACAAAACATAGGAGGATGGTAATTGAGATTTGAAGAATTTGAAAATTTGAAGATTATGAAAAGTATAAATAAGCTTTTATCTTTGAGCGTAAGCGTTCTTTTATCTTTGAGCGCAGCGGTCTTTATGGCTTCCTGCCAGAAAAAGGACAACCCGTTTAACGTAGATGGAGACTGCCTTATTGACTCACTGGTACTGGATGAGATCTATCCGGGCGTAGTGGATCATGCATCGGCCACGGTCACAGTAGCTGTGCCCGAGGTGCATGACGACCATCTGATGACCATCACCACGCTCCGTGTTTCTGCCGGAGCAAAGGCTACGCCCGGTCAAGGCGAGCAGGTGAATATGACTTCTCCGATAGTAATACATGTAGAGAATGGCAATGTCTATCGCGATTATAAAGTGCGCGTGAAACACGACGAGGCCCGTATCCTCTCCTTCACGCTCAATGAGCTCTATGTAGGTATCATTGACCAAGTGGCGCATACGATCAGTGTCTCTGTGCCTATCGGAACGGATCTCAAGACCATGATCCCGAATATCAAGACCACCGACGGCGCAACCGTATCGCCGAGCTCCGGTATGCCCTATGATTTCACCAATCCCGTGGACTTCACCGTGACCTACAACACGGCTTCCACCACCTATAAGGTAACTGTCAAAGAAAAGGGTAACCCCGTGGTGCTCTAT
>JAFXYK010000082.1 GCA_017541805.1 Paludibacteraceae bacterium | reverse complement strand
GTTAAGAGTGAAGAGTTAAGAGTTAAGAGTGAAAAGGACGCTGCGCTACAGGCTATCGTCTTAAAGGAGCAGCCGATTGCACTGCAGGAGACGGTGGTGGCAGCGAAGAAGAGTCATCAGCGCAATAAACGGAAACAGATAGCGACACTACTCCACTCCGTCTATGTAGCGATGGAGTGCGATTTTCCTGAGCAGCCGGCACGTTATTCGATCGTGAGTGACGTAGCTATGCAGAGCAACGAGAAGACCTGGGGCATGGAGCAGATGATCGCCGACATCGTCCTGTTGCCGGGAGCGGACCACAACGGACACGACTCGGTACAGTTCCAAGGAAAGCACTGCAAGCGGTTCTTAGATGCGCAAAAACGGGAAGAAGCGAAGCAGATCATGAACGGAGGGATCTTGGAGCGCATGGATCAGAGCAAGAAAATGCCTGCCAATGCACCGAAACACATGATGCGGCGCGCCGTGAATAGTATTGACTCAGGTGCGGTGGTGCACCGGGAGTTATTCGGTATCAGCGATGTACGGTACGATTTTCAGAAGGAAATGAACGACCTCAAACACTGGAAAGTGAGCAACGAGTCGGAGCAGGAGACGGTACTGACCTACACGCAGAAAATGACGAAATACTTAGGATTCTTCCGCATGGTTTACCAGCATCATTATATCATCGATTCGAGGACCTATTCCATTCTGCGCTTCTCCGTACATGCTGAAGTGAAAGTAACCATACCTTTTGGGTATAAACTGAATGCGGACCAGTTACAACTGCTGAACCTGATGAACATGGGGCAAGAACACCTGGATAAATTCCGCATGCGCAAACTGCGCGCTACCGCCGACATGAACACGATCTATCAGCGCGTGGACGGCAAACTGTACGTGAAAGAGAAAAACATGAATATCCACTCCACGATCATCGGCAGCAGAAAAAAAGAAGTGCCTATTCATGTGCGTGCAACACAGCACGTAACGAATCTGCAAACGAAGGAGGTAACGCCGCTGCGAAGAGACCAGATCACCCGACGGATAGAGCGGCAAATTGTAGAAATTTACTAAAAAATCGCACAAATATTTGCATAAATGCAAAAAATGTAGTACCTTTGCCGTCGATTTTGCGGTGTTAGCACATCGGTAGTGCATCGGCTTCCCAAGCCGAGGAGGCGGGTTCGATTCCCGTACACCGCTCACAGAGTAGGCCGGTCTATCGCGCACGGGAGTGTGAGGAAAGTCCGGGCAGCACAGAGCACCACAGCGGTTAACGGCCGTCAGGCAGCAATGTTTGGTCCCTGCTACAGAGACGAGTCGCTTGCACTAAGGCTAGTGCGAAGCGGGTGAAACGAGCACACGGTGGGCTGCAATTCCAAGTATACCGACGTTTGAGCGTTGCTCGCGCGAGTTGGAGGGTAGGAAGCGTTAGATTAATGATAGACGCCATGGAACGTTTAACGTTTAATGTTTAGTGGTACAGAACCCGGCTTATAGGCTTGCTCTTTCCCCTGCGGGGATTTTCGATTTTTGATTTTTGATTTAAAATTTAATATGAAAAAACACATTCTCTTTATTGCGGCATTATTCATGGTTCAGATGGGTTTTGCTGCCCCTAAGATTCAACAAGTAGAGCCGTTGAACTGGTGGACGAACATGGAAACCCCGCTCACCGTCATGTTCCATGGTCAAGATCTCAAGGACGCGAAAGTAAGTGTCAAGCAAGTGGTAGGCGGCAAAGTGATGCGCGGCACCTGCTTGGGTTTGGTTCCTCGCAGCCAGCACAATGCGGAGAGTCCGAACTATCTATTCGTGGACTTCGGTGTTTTCCAACCCGGTACCTACCGTATCACACTGAAGAAAGGCGCTAAGAGTGCCAGTTACGACTACGTGATTGCTGAGCGCAAGGAGGATAGCAAGAACCGCAGCAGTTTCACGAGTGCGGACGTGGTTTATCTGATCATGAGCGACCGTTTCGTGGACGGCGATGCAAGTAATAACTCGACGAAAGACACGCGTGAGAAAGCAGATAAGAACAACGTGAACGGCCGTTGGGGCGGCGATATTCAAGGTATCGTGAACTCGCTTGATCATATTGCTAAGTTAGGATGTACGGCTATCTGGCCGACGCCGATGTTAGGTGACGACGAACAAGCATGGAGTTACCACGGCTACGCATGCTCGGATTACTACCATATCGACCCGCGCTACGGTTCGAACGCGCAATATGCGCAGATGGTTCATACCGCGCACAGCAAAGGTATCAAGGTGCTGATGGACATGGTGCCGAACCATTGCGGCGGCGCACACTGGTGGATGAATGACCTACCCTATCAAGATTGGATCAACCAGTTCACGGAGTTCACGAACACCAACAACTGCTTCACCGCCAATTATGACATCAACGCATCGCAATACGATCGCCAGCTTTCCAATCGCGGTTGGTTCGACCATCCGATGCCGGATATGAACCTGGAGAACCCCGATCTGCTGAAGTATTTCCAGCAATGGGCGATCTGGTGGATCGAGTATGCGGACCTGGACGGTTTGCGTGTAGATACGTATCCGTACATAGAGAAGATACCGGGAAGCAAATGGTTAGAGGCTATTCGCAAGGAATATCCGAATATTAACATCGTTGGCGAGTGCTGGACGAGACCTGCTCCGGCAGTAGCATACTGGCAAAGCGGCGTGAAAAATTTTGACGGTTTTGACAGCCATCTGCCGACCGTGATGGACTTCCCTGTAGAAGAGTCTATTCGTCAGGCGCTGGAGAACGATGGTCATGGTTGGGGCAACGGTTTGACACGTGTATATGACGCGATGACGATGGATTATATGTACGCGGACGTGAATAAGTTGTTCACCTTCTTGGGCAACCACGATATGGCACGTATCACGGACGTGGTACTGAATAAAGATCTGCGCCGCGTGAAGTTGGCGTATGTGCTGCTGGCAACGATGCGCGGTATTCCGCAAGTGCTGTACGGCGATGAGTACGCGATGACTTCTGCCGGAGAAGACCCGAATAACCACTCGTATCTGCGTGCTCCGCTGCCGCAAGGCGACGAGGTGACGATGGAGATGCAGGATATGTTCGATTTCCAATCGGCGCTGTTCAACTGGCGTAAAGGCGAGCCGGTATTGCATACGGGCAAGACGATGCATTTCCTGGCGCGCAACAACACGTACGCATACTTCCGTTACAACGAGAACGAGGCGGTGTTTGTATTCGCGAACGCAGCCGAAGAACCGCAGATCATTCCGGTGGACCATTATGCGGAGATCTTAGGCCAATACAAGGCAGTGGGCGTTAATCCGCTGACCGGCGAGAGCGTTAATCTCGGACGGAATGACATCGAAGTGCCGGGATTGAGCACGGTTATCGTTAAGTTGACGAAGTAATGAGTTAACGAATGAAAGAGTTAACGAATGAAGGAAAAACAAAACTCTGTCCTCGTTGTGGGGCAGAGTTTGTTTGTACGCACGATGCTTTTTGCCAATGCGTGGGCGTCACCTTAAACGAAAATGCGCGCGCTTATCTGCGCACGCATTATACGGATTGCTTGTGTAGGAAGTGCTTGGAGGAGATAGCTAGAACTCTAGATATCTAGAAAACTTGAACTCTAGTACAATCTCTGCGCGAAATGCAATAGACTATCTGGGGCATTATCCAGGATAAGGATAATGTCCTCGAGCATTTCTTCGGGGTGCACTACCCCACGCTCCCAGAAATTATTTGCTCCTCCCGGCAATTGTTGTTTGCGCCAGTTATAGACGCGTCCGTTCTTGAAAGCCTTGAACCAGGTATGCTTACTATCCAGTTCCGCCAGTTCCGCCAAGCTGTTTCCTCCTGCTCCGACCCATACGTCCGCATCGCTGAAGGTGCGTACTGTCTGCTCGATAGTCAGCGGCAGAGAAGTAGCGCTCAGATCGTTGTAGTACGGATATTCGGCGCCGGCATCCTTGAAGAGATAAGCCAGGTAGTTCTTGCCCGAAGGGACGTACCAGGTTCCTCTAAAATTATTTCCTGACATAATTTTAGAGGATTTGTGATTTGTGATTTGAGATTTGAGATTTATATATTTCTCTTCTACCTCATTGAAGACGGAGTCGGCTTCGTGCAGTTTGCCGGTGAGAGCACCGAGGACACGGATCCATTCTGCTCGTGCGAGCGGGCTAATCTCCTGCCATTCGTTGATATAGAGCGTGAAGACACCCAGTTTCTCCAAGCGAGTCGCTTCGAGGTTGTCATACTGGCCGTAGTTGACAGCAAGCAGCACATCCAAGTCGGCTTGCATCACCCGTTCCGCGATAGGTTGCATCGAGTCGCCCATATCTATCTCATCGCCCTTGAGCGGCGTATAGATGAGTTCGGGATTACATACCGCTACCAGATGATCGAGTGCATCGATGGCATAGAGGAAACCGACCTGCACGGTGCACATCGTACCAAGGCGCATCAAGGGTTGTTTCACCTCGACGCGCTGGTACGGTTGGAGCACTTCCACTATGACCGAGGAATCCGTCTGCGTGATCTGAAATCCCGCAGCATACTTATTCCCCGGCGCTGGAGTTCCCAACTCCGTAGACTGCTGTGCGCAGCCCACGAAGACCAAGGAACAAAGAATAAAGATCAAAGATCTTTTCATTATTTCGCACCGAGATTGTCGATACAGAAATAAGTCGGGGTATTCAGACCCCAGTCGCCCGTACGGCTACCCGCCATAGTAAAGAAGATAGCATCTACCTTACCCAGTTGGCTCAGGTCAACATAAGTCCAGTCAGTAACTACATTTTTACCCTTAGCCAGGTAAAAATCCACTTGGGTATTTACCATCTTACCATCTAACATACCGCCGATGCTGAGCATGAACCAGTCATCATCACCGAACGGTTCGCCGGCAATAGCGTCACCTTTGGTAATGGAGTTGTAAGCATATACGTTGTTGCAAACATACATACCTGCTACCGTAGTTGCTTCCTTGAGCTTGATAGCATTTCCGGAGAAACCATCCTCAAACCAAACGACATAGTTTTTACCGCCCTTTGCCCCGCCGGCAATAGACTTGTAAGCGTCCTTGTAATCCTTAAACGTGGTGTCGGTGATGTTTGTAACAACAGCGCCGGTTACATACGTACCACCATAAGCAACAGTTTGTGAGAGCTCATAGTTACCACTTGCTAATAAAGCAGTCGTGTCCGTGTTAAACGCTAAGTAGCTTTGCGGAGCAGCAGGGCTGATGGCAGCCTCTTCAAAGGTAGCAACCGTCTTGTCTTCTACATCGTAATTCGGTTGGCAAGCTGCAAAAGTCATAGCTAGTGCAGCTACAAAAAGAATTGATTTTTTCATTTTGTTTGTTGTTTAAATTGTTAATAAATGTTAATTAATTATAGTTGGATAAACTAACTATTTGTTGCAATGTAAGTCAATGGCACCTGCCACTTCCGTACTCAGTTCTCCTGTCGTCTCAAGGATCTCAGCCACGGCATTATAGACACGAACGAAATCAATGGTCGACAGACTGACGGGTTGTCCGTCGGCATCCACGGCCCACGAGATATCGAAAGAGGTGCCTTCGAGATCCGTGTTGGGTTTATTATCCACATAGCCGAAATCGAGGATACGCTGTACGTTCTGACCGCTGACAGTCACACTCTGCGGCGGCAGGAGTGCTCCGGTAAGCGTGTATTCGTCTGCGGCGATCCACTGCGGGTAGTACGGTTGTTTATGGAAGGGATTTTGCAGGGTATCGCCGGCACGTGTGTAGGTCTTTTGGTACAGATGATTGGTCTGCGGGTCGTCGTAGAGGCAGCCTTTGAGTTCATACCAGGTGTCATCCGGCAGGCCATTCTTGTTATCATCGCAGCTGACGAGCACGATGCCCGGTTCAGAAGATCCGTACTCGGTAGATCCAGACATATAAAAGGCATTACCGAGGATTTGGATATCGCGGCCTTCTTTGTTCTCCACGGCGTGGTCAAAACCGAAGGTGACATATCCACCCCAGCCTCCCAAGGAGATCATTTTTCCGGCGTTGTTGGCGATGGCTGCTTCGCACTTACGACACATCGCTTCGGCATCGTCGCCTTCGGCGTATTTGGGCAATTCATTGACGAACTGACCCATTCCCGGCAGGTATTCATACACCCGCTTGATATAGGGCGAGTACACAACCGGCGTATCCTGTTTGGTGGTATCCGGATAGAGGTCGTATGCGCCAGGCACAAGGCATAGATGGCCCGGAATATCGCCCGTCTTGGCCTGCCATAGTTCGAGGCCGTTGATATAACTATAGCAATGGAGCACGCCCGAAGAGACATAGTTCTTCGCGTCCGTGACATACATCCTGTTCTCCGCCAGCAGCAAGCCGTAAGGATGCTCGTAGGTGGATAGTGTAAGGTGTAAAGTGTAAGGTGTAAAGTCTGTCGTGGAGAAGGTTTTCAGTTCCTTATTCTCGGCATCCAGGATACCTACAGTGTTGTCGTATATGGATATGTTCGCGCAAGGCATATCGATACGATGCACGACGGATTCGTCCTGAAGCACCACGACTTGCGGCGCTACGTCCTTATAATTGCCTTGACAGCATACCCACAAGCGATTATGACTATCCTTGCGTATGCGTGTCGGGTTCAGTCCAACCGGAATCTGCCGTATCTCGGTGAAGGTTTTCAGGTCAATGACCGAGACCGTAGAGTCATACCGATCGGTGAGATAGCCGCCGGAATTGACTACATAAAGGCGATTATTGAGCACGCAGAGTTCGTCGGGTTGATGGCCGACCTTCACTTCGCGTGTAATCTCCAGCGACGCGGTATCCACCTCGTAGACCGAACCCAACATATCCGGATCGGCTACCGAACCGACATATGCGCTGACATATGCTTTGCCGTTCGCGAAAGCCAGATAGCGACAGTTAGAAATATCGATATGGGTGATATGCTGCGCCTTGCGGTTCATGATTTCCAGTTTATGCGAGCAGTTGATAACCGCATACAGTTTGCCTCCGTAGAGTTGGATATCATTGCCCACATCGCCCATTTCCTTCACCTGCTTGGGGTTCTGCGCGCCGTACCAGTTGCTGTAATAGTCGCCGGACTCGAGGTTCATATAATCGAGTCGCGCTTTATTCGAGCCCATGTTTCCTTCACAGAGGATATACAGGCCCCCCTTCTGCGCATCGTCGGTGACATGCGTGCCTATCGTCGGATAGATGACTTCATCGCCGCGACAAGCGGTTAAGAGTACAGAGTACAGAATACAGAGTACAGAAGGAATTAATATCTTACGGCTAATGTGCATCGTACGTTTTGTTTTGGCATCGGGTAGTTCTGGATTACTTCGTAATCCTGTCCGAGCAAGTTATTGATTTCCAGATTGGCTTTGAGATACCAGCGTTGTATCTGCCATTCCCCATACAGCGAGAGGTCGTGTGTGTACCAAGGCTGTACGTAGTTGTATATCGTGTTCTCCTGCTGACAATAGCGTTCACCGACATAGATGAAAGAGTACGTGAGACCATAGTGGTCGCCGCGTTTGCTTTGCCAGTCAAGGCTCACGACGACACTGCCGCTATGCCAAGGGATATAAGGTATCTGATGGCCATAATAGGTGTCGTTAGGATCGGTGACATCAATCGCCTTCTGATAGGTATAGTTGAGGCGCGTGCGGAGCACGAACTGCAAGGGGAGGGAGAGGGACATATCCGCTTTGGCATCCACGCCGTTAATCTTGACGGTTCCCAGGTTGAGCATCGTCCACCGGAACTGTTGGCCCTTGGGGTACGCGATGATCTTGTCCGTCACACGGTTATAGTAGTAGGAGGCTGATGCGGAGATTTCGTAACCGACATTATTTTTGATTTTTGATTTTTGATTTGAGATGGTATAGGCCAACTCTACGGAGTGCTGGCGAGCCAATTCCGGACGGAGATCGGCATTCCCCAAGTCCGTATAATAAAGATCATTGAAGGTCGGATAGCGATAACTCTGCTTGTAGAACGCATTGAGACTCAGATCAATCTTCGGATAAGGACGGAAAGACACGAAAATTCCCGGCGTAATTTTCGGATTGGACATTGGAGATTGGACATTGGTGATTTGGGTCATTAACACACTGGCCTGGAGGCGCAGATATTCCTTGATATTAAAGGCTGTAGCGGCTGAGAGCCAATGGCTGTGACGGCTGAAATGCTCCGGCGCGGCATTGAGGAGTAAGTTCTCTCGCGCGAGGGTGTTGAACTGGTAGTCATACGCTAGCGAAGCATCCCACCAATTGAATATGCGTACCTTATTCGCAAGAGACAGATAGACTTCTTGCTGCAGATATTGGTTATCGGAAGGCAGGAGTCGCTCGTCATAGTTCTTATAATGCGTGAAGTCATTGGCATACTTGAACAAGACGCGTGTGGACCAGCGGTTGAACCACTCGTCCTGCCATTGTCCTTGCACGAAGGTGTTACGGTCCCAGAGCCGTTCTCCATTGCGCCACACATTATTGACGATCGCTCCGGGGACACCTCGTTCTGACCAGAAGTTATACGCATGCAGGCGCCAGAAGCCGGTAGTGCGGTAATAATGATGCAGGCCCAGTTCCGTTCTCACAGCATTGATGTCGCCGTTCTGCCGAACAGCCGTCGTGTCATATGCTGTCTCACCGGTAGGTAACACACGGCGGTAGCGGAAGGGATATTTGCCGTTCGAATAGACATATTCGGCATCGAAAGTAAACGAGAGGCCCTCTGTCAGCTTGACATCCACGCCCACATTGGGGTTCGCCAAAGCAAAGGAGCCGAAGCGCATCTTCGCGTGCGCATGCACACGCTCACCCGTTTTAAAATAAGGTTTGCGCGTAGTGAGATAGACATTCCCTGCTGCGCCGAACTCCCGCGCGGATTGGAAGATATCGGATTTTTGGCCATTGAAGAGTTGGATCTCCTCCATGTTATCGAGCGAGAAACGGCCCAAGTCCACTTGTCCGTTCTGCGCGTTGCCCAGTTGAACACCGTTATAATAGACAGCCGTATGCTGGCTACCCATCGAGCGCACATTGATGGTCTTGATACCTCCTACTCCACCGTAGTCTTTCAGTTGGACGCCGGAGAAATAACGCAGCGCGTCCGCTACAGAGAGCGCATTGAGTCGCTGCAGTTCCGCTCCTTTGAGGGTTTGCGGAATAATGATATCTTTGGTTAACGCCCGCGCAGAGACCTCCACTTCCTCTAAGCGGAAGCGGCTATACAGCGTATCTGCTTCGTTCTCAGCGAAGGCAGCATGTGCACAGAGTGCAACGAGTAGTATGAGAATATTGCGTTTTACCATTGTTCGTCCTATTACAGGAGGACTATCAATTACGCAAAGAATAAGCGATCTGACTTAGGCCATACGGCCATCACAGTAGCCTGTCTGTCCGGGATTCTCACCCGAGTTCTCTTATTTTTTTGCGGGGTCGGTTGTTAAATCTATACCTAGTTTCTTAAATGTCTTCCAGTCCACTTCTTTGAGCATGACCGTGGAGTGCGCCTGGCATCCCTTGAGTTGCGGTAAGGTCTCCAGAGCTTTGCGGCAGTTCTCGTCTTGCAAGGAGAGGACGGATAGCGCTACCAGCACTTCGTCCGTATGCAAACGCGGGTTCTTGCCGTGCAAGTAACTGATCTTCGTTTGTTGGATCGGTTCGATGATGTTCTCCGGAATGAGTCGCGTAGCATGGTCAATACCCGCCAGCTCTTTCATCGCATTGAGCAGCAGCGCCGCGGACGAGCCCAGCAGATCACCGGCTTCGGAGGTAATGATACGTCCGTCCGGCAGTTCGATAGCGGCTGCGTGCGCAAAAGCACCATCGTGGAGTGCGCCACTCAACGCACGACGTTCACGCGCAGCTACCGTCGTACGGCGATACGCAGTAGTGATACCAACCTGCTGCTGCAGCAAAGCCAGTTTCTTGATCTCCGCATCGTTGCATTTACCGTTAGCCAGATGGCAGAGCGCCTGGAAATAGCGACGTATGATCTCTTGTTTCGACGCCTCTCGCACGGCTTTATCATCGCTGATACAGAAGCCCACCATATTGACGCCCATGTCCGTCGGGGACTTATAAGGACTCGTTCCGTAGATCGAGGTGAAGAGCGCATCCAGCACCGGATAGATCTCAATATCGCGGTTATAGTTCACGGCCGTCTTCCCGTACGCCTCGAGATGGAAGGGATCAATCATATTCACATCCATCAGGTCCGCCGTAGCCGCTTCGTAGGCGATGTTAAGCGGGTGCTTGAGCGGTAAGTTCCATACCGGGAAAGTCTCGAACTTCGCATATCCGGCTTCGCGTCCACGCGCTTGTTCATTATAGAGTTGGCTCAGGCACACGGCCATCTTACCACTACCCGGCCCCGGCGCTGTAACGACAACCAAGGGGCGCGTGGTCTCCACATACTCATTGCGGCCAAAACCCTCTTCCGAGGCGATCAACTCCACATTATGCGGATAGCCCTCGATGATATAATGGTAATACACCCGGATACCCTTGCGCTCCAAGCGCTGACGATAGGCGTCCGCAGAGCGTTGACCCGAATAATGCGTAATAACGACCGAAGAAACCATGAAGCCGCGTGAAGAGAACTCATCGCGCAGACGGAGCACATCTTCGTCATAGGTGATACCCAAGTCCTGGCGCACCTTATTCCGCTCGATATCTTCCGCGGAAATGACGATCACGATCTCCAGCGAGTCGCGCAACTGGGTTAACATCTGCAGTTTACTATCCGGCATGAAGCCCGGCAACACGCGACTGGCATGCAAATCGTCGAACAATTTGCCGCCCAACTCCAGATACAGTTTGTTACCAAACTGCGCGATCCGCTCGCGGATATGCTCCGACTGAATACGGATATATTTATCGTTGTCGAATGCTGTATTCATAACAGGGTACAAAATTACTATATTTTTTGCACATATGCAAATTTTTTTGTAATTTTGCAGCGAATTTATGCAAGAGGATATTAAAAAAGCGGCTGCGGACGTGATCCGGAGGGTGCATGCGTACA
Organism: Paludibacteraceae bacterium; assembly: GCA_017541805.1. GTDB lineage: Bacteria > Bacteroidota > Bacteroidia > Bacteroidales > Paludibacteraceae > Colicola. The sequence continues at coordinate 6,380 of JAFXYK010000082.1, read as the reverse complement.
TGGAAGCGCACCCGGAGAGTGAGTTACACCGACAAGGAAAGATGTTCGGCGTGCTGCTCTATGACGATGGTCCATCGTCGCTATCCGACCCTCCTTATTTAGCAGCTTTCTCCGCACAATTAGACGGATCGTATCACCATGAAGGTTTTGTGCCTCCGGTATATGAGATGACTACTCCACCCGTTGGGACAAACCGAGAAGAATCCAGACGGCTGCAACAGCTGCTGTTCGCCAATTATGCCTTCACGAACGGGAAGGGCGAGACAAAGAACCTATTGGATATCTTTGCTCAAGAGAAGCCTATTCTCTCTGCGGAAGAATGGTTTGGGAGAGGTGAAAGGGAAAAGGTGAAAGGTGAGAGGATTCCGCCGGCCGGCGCAGGAGAGTGTTGCGCTCCGAAACTGCTGCAATATGCCTTGATGCAGGGCCTGAAGCCGATTGCTTTGGCGGAGTTCTGGGTGGGTGCTCCTTCTCGCACGGAGATTCGGCAAGAAGGTGTTTTCTATGCACCTTGTTCCGGTCGCTGCCTGCCTATCCTGCGACATATGCTGCAGGGAACAGAGGTAATGATTTATCCACAGTACGCAGCCGCCAAGGCGCTATGCGAGCAGATTGAAGTGATTTATGAGGACGACTATCTGATGGTGGTCCATAAACCGGCAGGTCTGCTTTCCGTTCCGGGTAAAGGAGATGAGCCGTCTGTGGAGAGTTTTTTCAGCAATCAGCAGTCAGTTATCAGTGGTCAGCCTGTTTTTGTCCGCGCGGCACATCGTTTAGACCAAGACACCAGCGGCCTTTTGGTGCTCGCCAAACAGCCGGAGATTTATAAGACGCTGCAAGCGTATTTTCAGCGCCGCGATGTGCTGAAGCGCTATGTGGCGATAGTACAAGGAGAGGGATTGACGAGCCAAGATGAAGGGATTATTGACCTGCCGCTGCTTCCTAACCCATATGACCGGCCCCGTCAGACGGTAGATCGAGTGCACGGTAAGCCGGCGCTCACCCGCTATGTGATTCGTGAACGGCGCGCAGACGGTTCCGTCTTGGTGGATCTCTATCCGCTCACCGGTCGTACGCATCAATTACGTGTTCATGCGGCGCACCCGGACGGTTTGAATGCTCCTATACAAGGAGACCGCCTATACGGCGGCCTCCCTGCACCTCGGCTGATGTTACATGCAGCCGAGATTTCGTTTATTCATCCGGTTTATTTATCGGAGTTATCGTTCTGCGACTCTTCGTCGTCTTCGTCGTGGCGATAATAGTAGTATGAACGATATGCTTTATCTTCTTTGAAGATCTTACCGTAGATTTTACCATACAGTTTACCATAACGCTTCGAACGGTCGTTTCCATAGCCATAGCCATAACCGCCGTAGCCGCCGTAGCCGAGGTGGCCATAACCGTAGCCGCCGTAACCGCCATAACCGTAGCCATAGCCGGAGCCGTAGGAGTGACGACCGGTCGTCGGGATGTCAGACAAGACGAGTTGCACTTTCTGCGGAATATCGATCACGTCCGTCATTTGCTCCAAGGTCTGTTTGCAGAAGGATTTATTGGTCTGCAGACAGCGGATGACGAACAGACAGAGGTCACTCTGCTCTATCACGGCATACGCATCAGGTACCAAACCGATAGGCGATGTATCGATAACAATGAAATCATATTGTTCGCGCATTTCCTTGATTAGTTGTACCATTCGATCCGTATGCACCAACTCACCCGGATTCGGCGGCACCGTACCTGCGCGGAGGAAATCGAAGTTAAACGGTGTGTTCCGCTCGATGGCATCCTCCAGTTCGCAGTCTCCGATTAAGTAGTTCGACATACCATTACCGCCCTCCAAACCTAATTTGGTATGGATATTCGGTTTACGAAGGTCCAAGTCAATCAGCAGCACTTTCTTACCTGTCATGGAATATAGCGAGGCGAGGTTCGTGGATAAGAAGGTCTTACCATCACCGGACTCGGTGGAAGTAACACAGATCACCATCTTATCCTTGCGCTGCAGCACGAACTCAATACGCGTTCGAATGGCTCGTAACATCTCCGCGTAACTGGATCGAGGCGAAGCACGGACGAGCGTCGGGTTTTGATTACGCGCATGGCGCAGCGTTCCTATGAGATGGAACATCTTCAGCTTCAGCACATCTTTCGGCGAGCGGATCTTGTTATTGAGCAACTCGCTGAGAATGATAAGCAGCATCGGAATCAAGAAGCCAATAATCAAATATTTGGTCATTGTTTTCTTCTTGGCATTGGCATTCATGATAGCCAGCGTACGCGCTTTATCCATGATCGAGTTATCCGGCGTGTTAGATGCCTTCTGAATCTCGGCTTCCGCACACTTCTGCAGGAAGAAGGTGTAGTAGTTATCGTTGATACGATAATTACGCTCGATACCTACCATCTGCAACTCTTTCTCCGGCAATGCAGCTACTTCCTTATCCAGTTCTTTCTCGCGGCGATGCAAGTCTGCTTTCTCAATCTCAAGTGAAGCGCGCATAGATTTGACCGTCTCTTCAATCATCTTCTTCACCGTCTCGATATCCTTGGTGTACTTCGCGTAGTACACGTTTCGTTCGGTCAATTCACCGCGTTGAATACGCAGTTCATTGAGTTGCTGTACCAGGCCGATCAGTGTTGGTTCATTGACGCCGAGAGAGGTCGGCGCTACCACTGCACCTAACTCGATATTCTCGTTGATATAGTTGATCAGATAATTGAAATAGGTCTCGCGCAAACGTAGGGCTTGCTCCTGATCCAGATATTCCTTTCGCAAGGACATCAAGCGAGACGCCTCGGCATTCACATCGATGAAGTTGTTGGTCTGACGATATTCCGTCATCTCACCTTCACTCACTTGCAATGAACCTTGGAGAGAAACCAATTGTTCTTTGATGAACTTGATGGAGTTGGTCGCCACTGCATTCTTCTGCTCCAGGTTCTGCAGCAGATAAACCTTAGACAACATATCCAGGAACTCGCAATCTCGTTGCGGCGTCTCGCTGGTCATACCCAAAGCGAGTACGGTAGATCCCTCGGTAACGAAGGAGAGTTGCAGTTTGCTCATGAACTCGTTCACCAGCGACTCGTGGTCACGGAAGCGGAAATAGATCTTTCCGGAATTGGTCATGAACTCCGTCGGGAATACACGGATATCAAAATACGGGCAACTGAGTTCTTCTCCATAGCGGACATCGTAATCCACATCAATGCCTTCATCCATGGATGACACATGAATCACGCTATCGTTCGGGAAACTGACCTGGTACAATACGCCGTATGCACGGGGATGAATACGGGTGTACTCCACTACGATCGGTGTCTGTCGATACAGTTGACGCGTCTTGAACCGGCCTAAAGTCATATACTCGACATTCAGGAACGGAATCGAGTCCACAACGCGGCTCATCAGGTCATATGAGCCCAGCATGATCATCTGGTTATTCACATTCTTGAAACCCGGGTCTGCACTAAATCCGCTCATCAGCGAGAAACTGCCTCCGCCTCCCGCGCCATAACCGGCAGACTCCTTGATGATAATCGTTGCTTGCGAATAATAGGTCGGAATCCATCGTCTATTCTTGAGCATCGCCAAACCCAAAGCAATTGCCAAAGCAATCACAAACAGGTACCAGTAATGCAAAAAGGTAAAGAACCACTCTACCGGATTAAACTTCGTGCCTCTCTGGTCTTCATCGTCCTGCATCGGATCCTGCTGATAGTACTGCTGGTTATTCTGGTAGTACTGCTGGTTTCCATAGGGACTGTAATACTGGTTGTTGCCGCCCGGATTATAATAGTTATTGTTTCCTCCGGGGTTGTAATATTGATTATTGTTACTCATAGCCTTATCTATAAACTAATGCTACATAATTCAAAACCGTCGTCAGCAGTGCCACGCTACTGGTAATCAACCCCGTGAACGCGGCATAACTCTGCACGGTATAGAAACTATTTTTCGTACGTGCCACATAGATGACATCGTTCGGATAGACATAGTAGTATTTGGAGTCGATGATGGAATTAGTACGAATATCGAACTCCAGCACTTCGGGTTCCTGTGCAAAATCCTTCGGCCGCACGATACGGATGTGCCGACGGTCACCGCTATTCATCACATCGCCCGTCATAGCCAGCGCCTGAAAGATATTCATCTTCTCCTTATATATATAGTATTGTCCGGCATGCGCATCTCCGATGACAGAGAAGTACTTATTATACAGCGCCAGTTTCACATCCGCATCCGGAATAATCGTCCGAAAGGCAGCGCGCAGTGAATCTTGTGCCTGTGCTTCCGTCAATCCTACTATGCGCAAAGGCTCCAGGAACGGCAAATCAATAGTTCCGTCCGCCTGCACCCGGTATGAGTTCGCGTACTGCGTAGAGATATTATTGTTTGTGCCTAACATCTTCGACATCGTCTCGTCCATCGTAATCAAACGATAAATAATCTCATCGTTGATGCGGATATGATACGGTTCGTATGCCACACTATCATACTGCGGTAACTTATTCTGCTTCGTCGGTTCCTGGAGATATCCAATCACGCGATGACTGTAACAACTACTCAGGCACACAGCCATGAGAGCGAAAACTATAATCTGAATCTTCTTCATGGCTTAGTTCGATTTTTTAGGATAATACTTATTCACGTGGTTGATACCCGTCTGTACGATCGTGTAGATGAGCACGCCGAATGAGATGGTAGATGCCGTCACTCCAATGACGGTAGTCACATGGTTGATACCGAAACTGTAACCGGGAATCTGACGGATATAGATGATATCATTCGGTTCGATATAATAGAACTCCGAATTGACAATATCTTTGGAGCGTGCATCAAAAGTCTTAATGGTAGTCACCCCGTTTTTCTCCCGCACGAGTTTGATCTCTTTGCGGCTGTTGAATTCCCCTAAATCACCAGCCATCGCCAGTGCTTCAAAGATAGTCATTTTCTCTTTGTTGATCGAATATCTTCCGCTCTGTGCGCCAATGATAGAGAATGAACGATTGACAATATTCACTTCTACGGAGACCATACTATGTCCCGGTATCTCGTGCAACAAGGTACTTAACTCTTTTTCCAGGATATGTTTTACCTCTCGCGTCGTTTTACCCTGAACCGGGATCTTGCCTATAGTCGGGAAATCGATGTTACCCTCTTCATCCACCAGATAGGTATATAATTCATACGAACCATATGTGTTTCCTCCGTTATTCATTTGCTGTCTCATCTGCGACGCATTCATGCCACCGGCGTTGTACATCTTTTGGATATTTTCATCCACCGAATAGACATATACGTACAGCCGGTCGCTTATTCGCAGCTGATAATCTTCAAAGCCAAGTGTATCCGCATAACTCGGGATATACTTGTCCGGGGTCTGCATATAGTTCACTTTTCGTGCTGTCACGCAGGACATCATCACGACGCTCACTATGGCTAGAAGCAGTATGTTCTTCAGTTTAATCATTAAACATTAAAACATTTAAACATGAAACATTATCGTTTATCATCCCATCCGAACGGGTGTTTTGCTAATGGCAGTTTAGCCAGCGGGTGATAGTCACCTATTAATCCGATCGGTTCACTATGACGAATCTGAGCTACCGTCTCGATGCACGGGCGCGCCTCCGAAATACGGAAACCATTGCCGGCCAAGATCTGCTTGTAACTCTCCGTATGCAACTCCGTAAATCCTTGACTGAACTCAAACTCTTCTCCGTCGATATTCAGGGTTCTGTATGTTCGTTTTTCCCCTTGCACAGCATTAGCCGGCAGACAGCAGGCATTAATACTGAGGAAATAGCGGACACGAGCACGCTCCAGTTCCAGATAACCGGCAACTCTGTCGAAGGACATCACATGCACAATATTCTGTTTCACCGGACCGAAAATCCACTGCAGCATATCATAGAAATGCACACCAATATTCGTAGCAATACCTCCGGATTTGTGCACATCGCCTTTCCAACTCGCATAATACCAGTTACCGCGGCTGGTGATATAAGTCAGATCGACGTCATATATCTTATCTTTCGGTCCGTTCGCCACTTTCTCCTTTAATGCACGGATTTTGTCGTGCAAACGAAGTTGAAGAATCGTATAGGCTTTATGTCCTGTTTCTTGCTCCAGTTCCAGCAAGTTATCGATGTTATAGGGGTTAAGCACCAGAGGTTTCTCGCATATCACATCGCATCCCAGACGCAAACCGTACCGGATAAAGGCATCGTGGGTATAGTTCGGCGTACAAATCGAGATCCATTGCAGCGGGTTATCCGTACGCATTTGTTTGGAGCAAAACCTGTCAAACTGTTCGTTCTCCGTATAGAAAGAGCAGTCCGGGAAGGAACTATCCAAACGTCCTACACTG
>JAFXYK010000081.1 GCA_017541805.1 Paludibacteraceae bacterium | reverse complement strand
CGAACTACGGAAGTCAGAAGAAATATGTATTCCAATACACGGGGCGCAACAGCCGTTTGGATGAGATTCAGGCGGCGATACTGGATGTGAAACTCAAGTATTTAGACGAGGATGTGGCGAAACGGCAGGAGGTGGCGGCGTATTACTATGACCACATCAACAATCCGCTGATTGAGTTGCCGGAACGGCTGCCGGATGAGAACAACGTATACCACCTGTTCCCGATACTGGTTCATACCGAAAACAAAAACATACAAAACACGGCCTGCGCCGCCATAAACATAAATAAAGAAACCAAAAGCGCGGAATCCTCAGTTGCAGATTGCGCTATCGCTTCCGAAAATGACAAAAATAATATTCGAGCATTAAGAAACAGTCTTCACGACTATCTTGAGCGACGGGGGATCGGGACGGTGATACATTATCCGATTGCGCCACATAAGCAGGAGTGCTATGCGAAAGAGGCATGGAACGTGCCGCAGTTGAGACTGCCGATTACGGAGATGATTGCGGATTGCGAGTTGAGTCTGCCGATTAGTCCGTGTATGACGAAGGAGCAGATGGAATACGTGGTAGAATGCGTGAACGCATTTGATGGTAAATAAAAGGAAAATAAATAAATTTACAGACCCCATTATCACAATAATCCTCAACTCCTACGAGTTACATATCATTTAAAAGCAAAAATACCAAAAATAGTTTTTTTTACCAAAAATATTTCTTTCATTCTGCGATAAATTTGATTTTTTATACAAAATCCTTGCGTATTTCAAATATTTTTTGTACCTTTGCGCCGCAAAGGTAAAATGAAGGAGTTATACTGAGAAGTATGTTACGCGAGAGATGGTATAAACGGGTGGCGATTGACGTGCTGGTTTGGATACTGGCCGTGTCGGGTTGTATGCTATGGCGATGGGTGGCGGATAAGAGCGAGATGACATCGTATTGGGTGCTGTTCGGCGTGCTGATGGGGCTATGGATCGTTATCGGCATGGCGGTGCAGTTATACCGGTCATTCAAAGAGATGTGGTTCTGGCAGTCGGAGTTATCGGTGTTAGCGGATGCCGGTATATTAATCGGTTTATGCTGGGGCGTGCTGCCGTTGTTGCCATGGAGTCTGTCGCCGAAAGTAGCGATGTGGACGATACTGATCGTGGTGCTGCTGGAGAGTTTTGTGATATTGATGGAGCATTACTGGAAATACGCGACGAACATGAACGTGCCGGTGATGCAGATCGAGCAGCGCAAGAACGCGCAGGTGCTGTATCCGGCAGAGAAACGCAGTAAGGCTTCGATGGAGACCATTCACCAGTCAGTGCTGAGCGTGACGACGGAGGCGGATTACTACATGCTGCGCAAGCGCGCGAAACTGGATTCATCTCAGACGAAAGTGATATGCGACAGGAAGAACTTCAGTATCTTGCAGATTCAGGATTATCAGTATGCGACAATCGTAGATATGACGCTGCTGAACGACATGCGCGGTATCAACAAGCGCTTGTGCCTGATCAATCAGAAACTGCCGGATGAGGGCGAATATGTATGCTGCTACCGTCCGCAGGAGTATATCAAGCAGAAGATATTGAAACGCTATCCGTGGGGAATGAACTATATCGTATACGGGCTCTATTTCTTCCAGAAACGCGTATGGCCGCGGCTGATGCTGACGAGCCGGTTGTACTACGACCTGACGAAGGGAAGGAAGCGGATGCTGAGTAAGACGGAGGTGCTGGGGCGGTTGTACTACTGCGGATTTGAGGTGGATGAGATCGTGCCGATGGGTCATATCGAGTATGTGTTCGCGCATCGTAAGTCGCAGCCGTATCCGCAGGAGCAGATCAAGGTATATGGCCCGCTGATCAAGTTACCGCGCGTATGCAAGAACAAAGAGATCAAGTATTTCTACAAGACGAGGACGATGCATCCGTATGCGGAGTATATCCAGAAATACGTGTTCGATGCGCGCGGCGGCATGGATATCAAGGATAAGAGCAATGACGACTGGCGTATCACAACCTGGGGTAAGTTCATGCGTAAGTACTGGCTGGACGAGCTGCCGATGCTGTTGAACTGGTTGAAAGGCGATGTGAAGTTAGTGGGCGTAAGGCCGCTGAGTAAGACGATGTTTGAGAGTTATCCGGAATGGCTGCAAGAGAAGCGAACGAAATGCAAACCGGGTTTGATTCCGCCGTTCTATATCGACCATCCGAACACGTTTGATGAGTTGTTCGCGAGCGAGGATAAGTACCTGACGGAGTACCTGGCGCATCCGGTTCGGACGGATATCAAGTATTTCTTCCTGACGATGAGATCCATCATCACGCGGAAGACACACAGTGCATAAATATTAACCAATCTATAGTATGAAAGAGTACAATTTAACAACGAAGATGAAGTCCTATCAATGGGACGAGTTGACAGATGAACAGCGCGAGGTAGTGAGCATCGCGAAGGAGCAGACGGAGAACAGCTACTGTCCGTACAGCGGATTCCATGTGGGTGCTGCTGCTAAGTTAGCGAACGGCGTTATCATGCGTGGTGCCAACCAAGAGAATGCGGCATATCCGAGCGGGTTATGCGCAGAGCGCACAGCCTTGTTTGCCGCCGGCGCACAGTATCCGGAGCAGCCTGTGACGAAGTTAGCGATCGCTTGTTATACGGATGGTCATTTCACGAAAGAGCCGGGTTCGCCTTGCGGCGCATGCCGGCAGGTGATGCTGGAGACCGAACATCGGTATGACGGGAAGATGGAGGTGCTGCTGTATGGCGAGGATGCGACGTATGTATTTGAGTCTGCGGCGGATTTGCTGCCGTTGATCTTCGTGAGCGAAAATTTAAAGGGTTAGTAAATAAAAAGAGATAAATACCCTTCGGGAGATAAAAAGAGATAAAGAAAAATTATAGTAAAAATACTGCTCTATGTGATCACTTCGAATATGGCCTACGCGGCCGGAGCGTACTTGCCTACCATGACGCGCTCACAAGCGAGCTTGCAGCGCGCCATAGTATCCAATTCCGCAGCAACGGCAGTTGCTTCCATTCAAAGTAATCCCATCAAGCAGCAAAAATACCAAAAATATTATTTCTCTAACTAGGTCTAACTAGGTAAAACTAGGTAGGACTAGGAAACTAGAGGTAAGAGGTAAGAGGTAAGAGGTAAGAGGTGAATGTGGTGAAGAAAATAGATAGTTATCTGCTACGGAATTTTCTGGGGCTATTCTTTGCTACGTTCTTCGTTGCGATCTTTATATTGCTGATGCAGTTCATGTGGATGCACGTGAACGACCTGGTGGGTAAAGGAATAGAGTTGAGCGTCTTAGCCGAGTTCTTCATCTATGCCGCTGCGTCCGTGGTGCCGTTGGCTTTGCCGCTGGCGATATTGCTTAGTTCGCTGATCACATTCGGTAACTTAGCGGAGAAAGTGGAGTTGACGGCGATGAAAGCCGCCGGTATATCGCTCTTCCGTATCATGCGTTCGTTGATTGTGACGGTGGCGCTGCTGAGCATAGGGGCATTCTTTTTCAGCAACAACGTGTTGCCGAAATCGCAGATGAAGTTATGGGCGTTGATCTTCTCGCTTCGTCAGAAAGCTCCGGAGTTACAGATTCCCGTAGGTGAGTTTTACGACGAGATCAGCGGGTATAACATCTACGTGCGCGGCAAGACGCGTAGCGGTGATTTGCTGAACCTCATGATATACGACTATTCGGGAGGATTTGAGAATGCATCCGTGATGGTAGCGGATACGGGACGATTGAATGCGAGTGCGGATAAGTTGTTTTTGACATTAGATCTGATCAACGGCGAGACATTTGAGAACCTGGATCAGAAACAGCAACGCGCCACCGGCACGGCAAAGAACATCCCGTATCGCCGCGAGACGTTTGCGCACAAGCGTATCGTCATTGATTTCTCGACGGAGTTCAACCGGTATGACGAGTCGATCCTGGAAGACCAGCACGTGAGCAAGAACGTACACCAGTTGCTGCAGACGATTGATTCGATGCGTGCGGTGTCGGCAGAGAAGAGCAGGGAACAGAGTAATCAGTTGTTAGCCAGTCGTTATTTCGGACGAGAGAACGCGCGTGAGTCGGTGCAGCTGCCGACGAGCCTGACATCTGACGAGCGAGCGATGTATAACCTGGATACGCTATGGGCATCGTTCAGTCCGGAAAAGAAGAAACAGGTGCTGTATATGGCGCAGGAGAGAGCCCGTAACTACCGTGATCAAGTGGATTACAACGCGATTGTGCTGCAAGAGACGGACCGAGCGATACGGCGACATGAGATAGAACTATACCGTAAGTTCACGTTAGCGTTTGCCTGCTTCATCTTCTTCTTCATCGGTGCACCTCTCGGTGCGATCACGAAGAAAGGCGGCTTGGGCGCTCCGGTGGTGATGTCGGTGATATTATTCATCATCTATTACATCATCGACAACACGGGGTATAAGATGGCTCGTGAGGCACTGTGGCCCAGTTGGCAGGGGATGTGGTTAAGCAGTTTTGTACTGCTGCCGATCGGTCTTTACCTGACCTATAAAGCCACCACCGATTCATCCATCACCAAGGGATTAGACTGGATCCGATGGATGTGGGGACAACTAAAAACGAAAGTAAACAACAGGAGGAATTATGTATATAAACACAATAGAAGAAGCGTTAGATGACTTCCGCGCGGGTAAGTTCGTGATTGTGGTGGACGACGAAGATCGCGAGAACGAAGGCGATTTCATCATTGCGGCGGAGAAGATCACCCCGGAGAAGGTGAACTTCATGCTGAAGCATGGTCGCGGTGTGCTCTGCTGTCCGATCACGGAGCAGCGTTGTGCGGAGTTGGATCTGATGCATCAGGTAGCGAACAACACCTCGATGTTAGGCACTCCGTTCACGGTGACGGTTGATAAGTTAGAAGGCTGTACGACTGGTGTGTCGGCTGCGGATCGCGCGGCTACTATATTGGCTTTGGCTGATCCGACGAGTAAGCCGGAGACGTTCGGTCGTCCCGGTCATATCAATCCGCTGTATGCGAAAGCCGGCGGTGTGCTGCAGCGCGCAGGACATACGGAGGCAGGTGTGGACCTGGCTCGTTTAGCAGGTTTACAACCGGCTGCGGCGTTGATTGAGATCATGAATGCCGACGGCACGATGGCGCGTATGTCGCAGTTACAGGAAGTGGCGAAAGAATTTGACCTGAAGATCATTACGATTAAAGATTTAATCGAGTTCCGATTAAATCAAGGTGAGCGGTTAAAGGTTAAAGGTGAAAGTGGAGAGCTGAAAGGTGAAAGGTCGCTCAATGATGCATTGATAGAAAAAGGTGAGACGGTGTTTCTGCCGACGGAGAACGGGGAGTTTATGTTGACACCTTTCCGCGACTTGACGACGGGACTGGAGCACGTGGTGCTGACGAAGGGTGAATGGAAAGAAGATGAACCGATCTTGTGCCGCGTACACTCGAGTTGTATGACGGGTGATATCTTCGGTTCGAAGCGCTGCGAGTGCGGCGAGCAGTTGAACAAAGCGATGCAGATGATAGAAGCGGAAGGTCGCGGCATCATCGTATATATGAATCAGGAGGGTCGCGGCATCGGACTGATGAACAAGATCCGTGCGTATAAGTTGCAGGAGCAGGGTGACGATACGGTGGAGGCGAATGTGCATCTGGGTTTCCGTCCTGACGAACGGGATTATGGTGTAGGCGCGCAGATCCTTCGCGAGATGGGTGCCTGCAAATTACGACTGATGACCAATAACCCGGTGAAGCGAGTGGGGTTGGAGAGTTACGGTATTGAGATTGTGGAGAACGTACCGATAGAGATTGCTCCGAACCGCTGGAACGAACGCTACATGCGGACGAAAAAAGAAAAAATGCACCATGATTTGAAGATGGTGTAAAGTTTGGCACGGTATTTGAAAGATATTGGGTAACTAGGATTCTAGGATACTAGGAGACTAGGAACACTAACAATTTAAAATTATACGATTATGAAAAAATTAACTACACTTCTGATGGCGCTGATGATGATGAGTACAGCGCTATGGGCCGAGGAAACAATCACGGTATCGGCCAACAGTTCTGACATCTCGGAAGGACTCGATCTGAAGGTTGTAGCTAAACTGTTCGCAGAGGCTAAGAACCTGGAGGAGTTCGAGACGATGCTCAACAACCCGGACAGCGCGTTCTGTAACCTGGACTTAAATGGAGACGGACAAGTAGATTACCTGCGCGTAGTAGAGACGGGAGAGGGCAACAAGCGTCTGATTGTTCTGCAAGCTATCTTGGCGAAGGACATCTTCCAGGATGTAGCCTCGATATATGTCGAGAAGGATGAAACGAACAATGTATCCGTTCAGATTGTAGGCGATGAGTACGTATATGGAACGAACTACATCATCGAACCGGTTTACGTATACAGGCCTGTTATCTACGATTGGTTCTGGAGTCCTGCATGGTACGCATGGTGCAGTCCTTGGTACTGGGATTACTACCCCAGATGGTGGTACTACCACAGCTGCTGGTCGTATGATCGGTATTGGCACCACTGCTACGCATGGCATCATCACCATCACTACTGCTCGTTCCGGCACAGTCATCATCCCAGACACGGTTATCACGAGTTACACGGCCGTGTATCGCGTAGAGAATATGCCGTTGCGCATCCGGACCATTCGTTCCGCAGCCGTAACACAGGTATGACCAACGCACGCGAAATCCGCGGTACGACGAGTATCCGTTCTGCTCACGCAGCAGGAGGTGCAGGAGGTAGTGCACGTACCGCAGGAGGCAGCAGCCGTTCAGGCGTAGCCAGTCCTTCGAGCACCAGCAGCCGCACGTTCGGCAGCACGCACACAGCGAGCACGCGTGCAACCAGCAACGGTACACCCACACGCTCGACGAGTGCTACTCGCGGCACATGCGCGACAGCCACTCGCGGAACCAGCGCAAGCACGACACGTAGCACAAGTGCCACGACGACTCGCAGCACAGGCAGTTCGACTCGCAGCACGAGCGTAAGCAGCAGTCATCCTACGCGCAGCACGAGTACTACGGTAAGCCGTCCTTCCGGTGGACGCAGCACGAGCACAAGTGCCAGCACAACGCGGAGCACAAGCAGTTCGACTCGCAGCACAAGCGTAAGCAGCAGTCATCCTACGCGCAGCACGAGCAGCAGTTCGTCAGGATATCGCTCCGGTAGCTCCAGCAGCAGTAGCCGTTCGACCAGCACATCCCATTCCAGCAGTTCGTATAGCGGCAGCAGCCGTTCGGGCAGCAGTTATGGCGGTAGCAGAAGTAGCGGCAGCAGTTACGGCGGCAGCAGCAGAAGTAGCGGAGGCGGCGGATTCAGCGGAGGCGGTAGCCGAGGCGGAGGTGGCGGAAGCCGTGGTGGCGGCGGAAGCGTAAGACGCTAAACAAAAAAAAGGTGGTTGAGGCCACCTTTTTTTATGTGTGAATGTATAGATGTATGGATGTATACATCAATGTGCGGCAAGCATGTTAGCCGGATCGAGGAGTTTGTCGAGTTGCTCTTTGCTAAGGATACCATGCTCAAGCACGAGGTTATACACACTCTTACCGGTCTCCAGCGCCTCTTTGGCAATCTTGGTAGATGCCTTATATCCGATGACGGGATTGAGGGCCGTAACGATACCGATGGAGTGTTTTACGGTCTCGAGGTTATGCTCGCGGTTGATGGTGATACCATCGATACATTTCTCGCGGAGGATCTTCATGACATTGCGCAGCCAAGTGATGGACTCGAAGATACACTCAGTGATGATCGGCTCCATGACATTGAGTTGCAGCTGTCCTGCTTCGGCCGCGAAGGTAACGGCGGTATCATTACCGATGACTTTGAAGCAAACCTGGTTGGTTACCTCGGGGATGACGGGGTTCACTTTACCCGGCATGATAGAGCTGCCCGGTGCCATCGGCGGCAGGTTGATCTCATGGAGACCACAACGTGGACCTGAAGCCATCAGGCGCAGGTCATTACAGGTCTTGCTGAGTTTGACAGCCAGGCGCTTGAGGGCTGCAGAATAGCTGACGTATGCACCGGTATCCGGCGTGGCTTCTACCAAGTCACTGGCGAGTACAAAGGGTTCTCCCGTCAGTTCGCACATCTTCTTGATACACAGTTCGGCATATCCGGCTGTAGCATTCAGACCGGTTCCGATAGCCGTACCGCCCATGTTGATCTCGTAGAGCAGTTTGACATTGCGATCGAGGTTAGCCACTTCCTCTTCGAGGTTGTTGGCAAAGGCATGGAACTCCTGGCCACTAGTCATCGGCACAGCATCCTGCAGTTGGGTACGACCCATCTTGATGGAGTCATTGAACTCATCGCCTTTCTTCTGCAGCGATTCGATGAGCAGTTGGAGTTCAGCTACCAGTCCTCTATTCATACGGATGAAGGCATAGCGGAAAGCAGAGGGGTAGGCATCGTTGGTCGACTGTGCGCAGTTGACATGGTCGTTAGGCGAGCAGTATTGGTACTCACCGCGGTTGTAACCCATGATCTCGAGTGCACGGTTAGCAATCACCTCATTGGCATTCATGTTCACCGTCGTACCGGCTCCACCTTGTACCATATCGGTAGGGAACTGGTCGTGCATCTTACCATCAATGATCTCCTGGCATGCTTGCGCGATTGCCTCATAGATCTCATCGTTGATGACACCCAGTTCGTGGTTGGCTTCTACGGCTGCCAGTTTGATATACGCCATAGCGATGATATACTCCGGAAAATCCGACATCTTGAGGTTAGAGACTTTGTAGTTGTCGATACCGCGTTGTGTTTGCACACCATAATAGGCATCTACCGGTACTTCCAGTTCGCCTAATAAATCTGATTCAACTCGGTGCAGTTTAACACCTTTGGGGGTAATGAATGATGTTTCCATGTTATAATGTTGATTTAGTTATTTGACTATTGTTTGAGGATGAGGGACTTGACGAACTCCACGCGGTTGAAGCACTGCATGTCCGTCATCTGTTCGCCCAGTCCGATATAACGTACAGGAATCTTGAACTGGTCGGAGATTCCAATGACGACGCCACCTTTGGCCGTGCCGTCCAGTTTGGTGATAGCGAGGGAGGATACCTGAGTAGCCGCCGTGAACTGACGTGCTTGTTCGAAAGCATTCTGTCCGGTAGAACCGTCGAGCACGAGCATCACGTCGTGCGGCGCATCGGGTACCACTTTCTGCATCACGTTCTTGATCTTCGTCAACTCATTCATCAGGTTGATCTTATTATGCAGACGTCCGGCGGTATCGATGAGCACCACGTCGGCATCGTTGGCTTTGGCCGACTGAAGGGTGTCGTATGCGACGGAAGCAGGGTCGGAACCCTGTTGCTGCTTGATGACCGGCACTCCGACGCGTTCGCCCCAGATACATAACTGCTCCACGGCAGCAGCACGGAAGGTATCGGCGGCACCGAGGTACACTTTCTTTCCCGCTTGTTTGTACTGGTACGCCAGTTTGCCGATGGTAGTTGTTTTACCGACCCCGTTCACACCGACGACCATCACGACGTATGGTTTCGCCGGCAGCGGTGCATCGAAATCCGACACCTCTTCTATGTTGTTCTCCTGCAACAAGGATGCGATCTCATCGACCAGCAGTTGGTTCAGTTCCGCAGTGTTGACATATTTGTCGCGCTTGACGCGATCCTGCACGCGCTCGATGATACGGAGCGTCGTCTCCACGCCCACATCGGAGGTGATGAGCGCTTCCTCGAGGTTATCCAACACATCGTCATCGATGGTCGATTTGCCAGCGATAGCGCGGCTGATCTTACTGAGCACGGACTCTTTGGATTTCTCCAAACCCTTGTCCAAGGTCTCTTTTTTCTCTCTACTGAATAAACCGAAAAAAGCCATTATTGCTATTGTTTATTTGTTTCTATTAATGATAATTCTTTCTCATCGTGCGGTAGTCTCTGCGCGCGGTACAAACGGCTTTGGCACTACCGTTTTTGCCGGTACAGAGGAACATGAGTGCGGCTGCATAATCGAGGAAGAAACGCATCGTCAGCACAATCCACGGGCAGCGACGGTTCTTATAGATCATGAGCAGGTTGTTCCGGAAATTGAGGTATGTCTTACGCGGATTATCGTAACTGAGCGACCCTCCTCCCAGGTGGAACACCATACTCTGCGGCACACAAGCCAGACGCCATCCGGCATTGCGCATGCGCCAGCACAGGTCTATCTCCTCCATATGCGCAAAGAACGCGGCATCCAGTCCTCCCATCTCCTTATATATACTCGTGCGCACGCACATGCACGCACCGGACGTCCAGTCGACGGTAGCCACCGTATCGTATTGTCCATTATCGCGCTCCACACGACTGCCTTTGCGTCCGCGGCAGTAGGGATAACCGAGCCAAGCGAGATAGCCTCCGGCTGCTCCGGCATGCTCGAAAAATTCCCGTTTTTTCCAACTGCGTATCTTGGGTTGCACGGCAGCCACCTCCGGATGCGCCTCCATGTAATCGAGTAGGGGAGTCAACCAGTTCGCCGGCGTCTCCACATCCGAGTTGAGCAGCACCACATAATCGGTATCGACTTGCGCTATTGCGCGGTTGTACCCCTCCGCAAACCCGTAGTTCTGGTCCAGCACGATAGTCTTGACAGAAGGAAACTCGCTCTTGAGCACCGCCAGACTATCGTCCGTACTGCCATTATCGGCGACGATGACATCTGCACCTGCAGTGTTCGCGATGACGGACGGCAAATACGTACGCAGCATCTGCGCACCATTCCAGTTCAATATGATCACACTACAGGTCATTGACGTTTCCATTTCCATCTGTTATGCGTCCAGAGCCACAGATGCGGTTGCTCAAGTATGTTTTGCTCCAGGGCCTTGGCGTACGCCGTGGTTACTTCTCCTTCTGCTGTTTGGTTCGGCTCTGCCGCCAGCACCCGGAAGGCGCAGCGGTAATAGCCTTTGCTCGTACGGGTAATGTAGGCGTAGAAGACCGGATAACCGAATTTCTTACCCAACACTTCTCCTCCGTCGAGGAAGCCCGTCTCCTGGTTGAGGAAGGTGAGCCAGGTGTGGGTCACTTCGGGCCGCGGTTTCTGATCACTAATCAGTCCGACAGTCACCGGTTGGTGCTCCGCGCGATAACGCACCATCTCCCGTAATATCCGCTGTTTCTCTACGCATACGCCTCCTCTTTTAGCCCGAACAGCGCGCATCAGTCGATCGATGCTTTTGTTCTTCTGCCGCCGGTAGACGTTTATCTCCGTTACACCGGGGCTGACCCATTGTTGCACCGACGCCATCCATTCCCAGTTACCCATGTGCGCCAGCATGAAGATTCCTCCTCCGGCCGCGTCCACCAAGCGGTTCACTTCGTCCATGTTCTCAAAGATCACGCGTTGCTTCATCTCTTCATCCGAGCAGCTGAAGCCGTAGATACTCTCTACGATTGTGTAGCAGAACTGGCGGTAGAAGTCCTTTTCGATCTGCTTACGCTCCGCATCGTTTTTGTCAGGAAAGGACATCCGCAGGTTCTTCGCCACGATGTCTCTCCGATAGCGCACTACATAGTACATCATCGGAAAGAGCCACCATTCTGCGAGCCAGTGATGGATACGCAGCGGCAGTTTACTCAGAGCATGGGCGCAATGAACGAGCATATCCAGCAATAAAAGGTCAATACCGGTGCGGCCAACAACACGCTGTCAAAACGATCCAATATACCTCCGTGTCCGGGGAGGAAAACACCTGAGTCTTTGACTCCCAGCGAACGCTTCATCAAACTCTCCATCAAGTCTCCCATCGTAGCAAAGATGCTGACCAGCAGACCGAACAACAAGGCACCGAACATGCTTACTTTCTTCAACGCCATCGCATCGAACCATCCGAGGCGATAGAGGACAAACGAGGCCAGTATTGTGAAGAGCACGCCTCCAAACAGGCCTTCCCAACTCTTCTTAGGACTGATATGCGGCGTCATCTTATGATTGCCGTTCTTGCGCTTCGCCGTCAACGAACCAACGCAGTAGGCGCCCGTATCATTGACCCAGATCAGCACAAACAGCGCCAGCAACAGCCATTTATTGAGGAAATACAAGAAACAGAGCGTAGCCAAAGGCAGCGCGATCATGAACTGCGAGATAAAGAAATTACCCCAGTTCTGCAAAGGCCGGCCGGAGTGGTTCCATATCTCATCCAGCAGCGTGATGGCCACGATCGGAAAATACGCGGCACCCATGATGAGTCCCAACTCCACGCGGTTCACTCCATCGCGAGTGCTCCACGCGAAGCACAAGATCATTGCCCACAACGCCATTGTAGCCAGGAAGGAGTAGATACGCAGCGGAATCGGCGATTTCACCATGCGGTGAAACTCATCCACGGCCAGAATCGTGAACACCAGGAACAAGCCGCAGAACGAATGGGCTCTCCATAAGATAGCAGCCACCACCGCACCGACAAACAAGGCGCCGAAAATGGTTCTTTTAACTAATTCAGACATAGTTTACACAAATTTGCATGCAAATTTACGACATTTTTTTGACATATGCAAGCATATACCATATTTTTTGCTAAATTTCTTGTACATTCCAGAAAAATGTCGTATCTTTGCACCAAATTCTGTGCAACAATGGAAAATGACACGATTGAATTGGCTCTGATGGAGCCGGAAGAAAGAGAGATGGT
>JAFXYK010000002.1 GCA_017541805.1 Paludibacteraceae bacterium | reverse complement strand
AGTCCAAAGCCTGCACATCCACCTGCATGTGCGGTACGCTCTGCGCTCCGTCGATGCACACCGGAATACCCTGTGCATGCGCCAAACGGATGATCTCCTCTATTGGTTGGATCGTACCTAACACATTGCTTACATGCGCCATACTGACGAACTTCGTCTTTGCGTTCAGAAGGCCTTTTAATGCCTCTATATCAAGCGATAAGTCTTCCCGTAAAGGAATATGCCGCAGCACCGCTTTCTTGCGTTCACACAGCATTTGCCAAGGTACGATGTTCGAATGGTGCTCCAACCCGCTCACGATGATCTCATCCCCCTCGTGGATATAAGCTTCTCCAAAGGAGAAGGCCAGTGCATTGATGCTGTCCGTCGTGCCTTTCGTAAACACGATCTCATCGCTGCTCTGGGCACCAATGAAATCGGCCACAGCCTGACGGGCCTCTTCATGTTTGCTCGTAGCCACTTGACTTAAGTGATGCACGCCGCGGTGGATATTACTGTTCCACGTGCTGTATGCCTCCACGATCGCATCGATCACGGCTTGCGGCTTCTGACTTGTTGCTGCATTATCCAGATACACCAACTCCCGTCCGTGTACCTGCTGTCTCAAAATCGGAAAATCTGCTCGTCTCATGGTTTGTATTGACTTTCTTCCAGTATCTTCTGTGCATCGCCTTCGGCCATTAGGTCCTGAAGGCTTACATCCTCGTTGTTCTCCATGTAACTCTCTACGATGCGCCAACCCATCCATATGCCCAATCGACCAGGGCTCTCTTGCGACACTTCCGACGTGAACGGAGCATCATTCAGATAATTAGAGATCACCAGGTGCTCGGTCTTATACAGCGCCCGCTGGTCCATCATGAAATGCCATATAGCCTCTTCGTTCGCTACGCTCCAGTCCCACTGTTCTTTCGTCCAACCCATCACTTCATAGCCCGGTAACGCATCGAAAAGCTGTGCCGTCAGATACATGATCTTACCTCGGTAAATCATCTGTTCCAACAACCGGTTCTTAGCACTTGTATAGTCTATATTCCGGAACAGGTACGCACTTACCACATCCACCGGGATACACTCCTTGCGCATCGTCTGTTTCTGATATTCATACACCACGTAGTTATAGTACGGATAGTCGCTGCCTAAGTACATGTCTGCGCCAACACCGATCCACTCTTCCTCTTGATAGATTGGCATCTGAAAACCCGAGATAAACAGGTATAGGGTAGGAATCTCCCATTCCGGATAAAGGTATTTGATGCGCGTAAAGGCTTGATTGATAGACTGTTGCAAATCACTGATGTCCGCAAACGTCTCTTTCTCCAGCGCATTCGTCTGCTTGAACCCGTACACGGTGTCATTCAAGAACAGCGGTAACTGTTTCTCTAAAAAAGCCGTGTCTTTCGAAGATATACCCACTATGTTCTCCACCCATACCGGCATGAACTCCGGATAGGCTTTGTATAACTGACGTATATCCTGTGCTACGGTCTCTTCCTGTACGGCCAGTAAGGCTTGATCGAACCGCACGATCTCTACCTGCTGAGGCGTCATCTCTGCGTCCCAGTACTGCCGTTTACTCTCATGCTTGCATCCCACCAGTGCAAGCGCCGCAAGCCCTATAACCCATAACCTATAACCTTTCATCCTTTCACTTTTCAATCGTTCCATCTACTATCTCTATCACCCTGTCTGCAATCCCTGCCAGTTCCTTATCGTGTGTCACCAGCAATATAGTCTGGCCGTATTCCTTGCGTAACTGCAGCAGCAGGTCACTCAATTCTTTCTTATTTTTCTCGTCCAGACTACCCGTCGGTTCGTCCGCCAAAACGATATCCGGATTCATCATCAGTGCTCTCGCTGCGGCTACACGCTGTTTCTCACCGCCGGACAGTTGGTTCGGCTTATGGTGCATGCGTTCACCCAGACCCAACTCACGCAGTAACTTCTCCGCACGCGCTTTGTATTCCGACTCTTTCTCACGCGCGATCATAGCAGGGATGCACACGTTCTCCAGCGCCGTGAACTCCGGCAGTAACTGATGAAACTGGAAGATAAAACCGATATGCTTGTTTCGGAAAGCCGCTAACTCCCTTTCGCTTTTCGCCATTAACCTTTCACCGTTAATAATCACTTCCCCTTTCGTCGGTCGGTCTAAGGTACCGATAATCTGGAGTAGGGTAGTCTTACCGGCACCACTCTTACCGATAATAGCTACGATCTCACCTTGCTTCACCTCCAGGTTCACACCTTTCAGCACTTCCAGTTCGCCGAACGATTTATGGATGTCTTTTACCTCTATCATATTACTTCCAGTTTGTTTCATCGTTAATCAATTCTATGGCCTTCTCAATGATATCATCCTTGTCTGTGCTGACCATGTTCACCAACACATCCGGTTCGATACCTTGCTCAATATCCTTCTTCTCCGCATCGTACATGCGCACGCTGGAGAAACGCACCGTCCAACCGCAAGGGATCTCATAACTCAGCGGCATGCCGCCTCCACCGCCGGTCGTGCCGCCAACGATAAGTGCTTTGTCCGCATAACGCATGATATTGATGAACATGTTCGTGGCAGAATAACATCTTCTGTTGCTCAATACCACTACCGGACGCTGCCATTTACTGCCGGTCAGCGATGCATCGCTCTTCAACTCCTCCAGTTCCGAAAAATCATGATGTCCAGGTCCGGTCTTGTGATTCCAGTACCCAATCACCTTATCTTCTATGAAGAAAGGTGAAGACAGCAGGTAGGCGTTCGTCAATGCACCGCCGCCGTTGTTGCGTACGTCAATAATAAGACCCTTACAGTCCCGGAACGAACTCAGCACCCAGGCAATGTTACCGGCGGAGATACTGTTTGAGAAACTGGAGTAATAGACATACCCTATACTGTCATGGTCGATCGTGCAGTAATATAAACTGCCGGCAATCCGATAATCCTTTAGGTACTGCGCCTGGAGCGACGAACTGAAATTGGCAGGGTAGGTGTCATACCAGGCGGTACTGTACGACCGGTCAAACGGTGAATAGAGGTTCACATGGCCATCGCGCAAGGAATCCAGCATCGAGGCACATAAGTCAAACAACGCCACCTGATCGCCGCGCTTGAGTTTGCCTGCCTTCGCCACGTACTCATCGTGGATGGCGTTCCAGTCAATCCCCTTCTCCTCTACATAGCAATAGCGTGTATCAATGATCTGCCATAACGCCTCTATGTTCTCCACCGGATCAGTCGAATATGCCATCTCTTCGTCCGTATGACATGCTATAAGCATGAGCATCACAGCCAAGCCACATATGATATGTCCGAATCGTTTCATAACTTCTCGTTTGCTTTGATACGGTAGTTCCATATACAACCCACCACAATACTGATTTCATTATGAATGAAATGCAGGTCCTTCGTGCCGTAGTTGATGTATTGATGTGCCGCGCCCACACGCCAAGTAGAGTGGGGGAACTGCATGTCTAATGCCAGTTCATGCTTGATCGTATGATGGTTCCAATGACCGGAACAGCGCGCTGTGCCCTTCACGCCTTCCGACAACTCGTAATACGACTGCCAGTAATCCGGCATGAAATCAAAACCGATCAGGTTGGTGCGAATCTGGTAGTTAAGTCGGTAACTGGTCTTCTTGCCGTAAAAGGACCAACTCACACCACTCATCGCCATCACGTCTGCTGCTACGTCGAACGAATAGGGTTTATTCACATTCGATGCCAACTCACGCGCTCCGAAGTTCGCCTCTAAATACGGACCCAAGAACACCTTCAAGCGCTTATCGCACCACTGCCAGGTGTAGAACGCTCCCCAACCGGCTGTGATATCTAGTCCGTAGATCAGGTTCGAGCGGGCTGAGTTGAACTGTCTCGTTCCGCGGAGATCCAACCGACCTACATGCGCCCACTGCGCCAATTGACCGGTCTTACCCAACCGCGTGTCCTGACGGAAAGGCTGCCACCATTCGTTCTCAATCCCTATATGCATGCCGTCATAAGCCAAAGGACTGAGATAGGTGTCTAACTGGTAGTTCCAGCCGAACTTCACCTTCAGCACGTTCGTGTGCTCCACGCCTTCCGCTGCGGCTCCCCCCACCAGGCAGAAAAGCAATCCTATGACTATAATGACTCTTTTCATTACATCATTCCATCAATCACTAATGACCGATCTCCATTCTCCAGCACCTCGATCTTCACCCACACCGTGTCTTCCGGCAGAAGGGCTTCGATCATCTCCGGCCATTCGATGAAACAGTAGTTACCCGAATACAGATACTCCTCTGCTCCGAAATCCATCGCTTCACGGATGTCCTTCAGCCGATAGCAGTCGAAATGATATACCTCACCTTTGTACGGTTGTTCCACGTCATACACATTGACGATAGCGAACGTCGGACTGTTGACCACATCCATCGTGCCCATCGTCTCACATAGTTTCTTGATGAACGTCGTCTTACCCGCACCCATCTTTCCCTCAAACGCAAACACCCGGTGAGGTTCCGTTTCCTTCAAGATCTCCAAGACACTCACTTCCTCTCCCTGCTCATTCAGCAGCAAAAGTGTTTCGGAGTGCTCAGAAGCACCTTTTTTTATGGTATAAGTACGCATGTTCTTGCTTTTCATTCAATTCTCAGAGACTTATTTTTACCTGTAATTGTTCGTAAACCATTGATCCACAGGACTTTCCGAGCAATTCTATCATTTCTTCCTTGCTGGCCGTTCTGGCACGTTTCACGGAGCCAAAATGGGTTAAAATTTTCTGTTTGGTGACAGGACCAACACCTTTTATTTCATCTAACTCGCTGTGTATCAATGACTTACTGCGTTTCTGCTTGTGAAAGGCGATAGCAAAGCGGTGCACCTCGTCCTGAATGTTCGTCAGTAAACGGAACACTTCACTTGTCACGGGCATGCTGATCTCTTTCGGAGGAAAGCCGAACAGTAAAGTCTGCGTCCGGTGTTTGTCATTCTTCTTCAGTCCCGCTATCGGAATATGCAATCCCAACATGTCCTCTACCGTTTTACGGATCGCATGCATCTGACCTATACCTCCATCCGCGATGATCAGGTCCGGTAGTTGTCCACCATCCTCGATGATATGTTGATATCTCCTCCGTACCACCTCCCGCATGCTCGCATAATCGTCGGATCCATCGACACTTTTGATCTCAAATCGCTTGTAGTCGCTCTTACTCGGTTTAGCCATTCGATAAACCACACAACCTGCTACGGCATTCGTTCCCTGTATGTTACTATTGTCGAAGCAATCGATCCATTTCGGTAGGGTAGCTAAACCCATCATCTGTTGCAATTCGGTCAAGATCCTCACGCCTCGCTGCTCCGGATTTAACTTATCATCCTGTTTTAATCGGTCTAACTTATACTGCCGTACATTCTGCATCGCCAGATCCAGCAACTTCTTTTTATCCCCGCTCACGGCAATATGTACATGCAACGAATCATCAAAAACATCCGGTATGAACGGAACAATTACGTCTTTTGTATCACTCTCTAACTGCCTCCTCAACTCCATCATACCCATCGCCAGCAGCTCTTCTTTCTCCTCCTCCATCTTCCGGCGATACTCGATCGTCTGGCCCTGTACGATACTTCCTTTATGTACATGCAGCATGGAGATATATACCTTGTCTTCCTGTTCGTCGTACCCGAACACATCCGTATCTTTTGCCGATGAATTCGCGATAATCGTCTTACTTCTGAATTGCTCCAGCAACTCCATCTTATGCTTCACGGCGGCTGCTTCTTCGTATTTCATCTCAGCCGCAAGTGCCATCATCTGCTCCTCTAACTGCTTTCCGATCTCGTGCGCGTCGCCCTTAATCAACTTCCGCGCCTGGTCAATCCATTCCTGATAATGCGCTTTTCCGTACCCCTCGCAAATACCGCAACAGTTCTTCAGATGGTATTTAAGACACACGCGCACCTTCTTTTTCTCGATGGAATCGGGTGATATTTGTATATTGCATGTCCGGATAGGATACAACTTGTGAATCAACTCCAACACCGTCTCTACGGTATAGCCAAAACTATAAGGTCCGTAGTATTCACCGGACTTTTTGTTGATGGTCCGTGTCTTGAAGATACGAGGGTAGGCTTCTTTGGTGATGCAGATACTCGGATAACTCTTTCCGTCCTTCAGCAATATGTTATACCTGGGTTGGTATTGCTTAATCAAGTTGTTCTCCAATAGAAACGCATCCTGCTCGCTATCTACCACCATATACTTGATATCCGCTATATGCGCTACCAATTGCCGCGTCTTGCTCGACTGATGATCTTTATTGAAATAACTATTCACCCGCCGGTGCAAGTTCTTGGCTTTACCTACATAGATGATCTGGCCTTCTTTATCAATGTACTGGTACACACCCGGTTGCTCAGGTATGCGCTTTAATAACAAGGTAATATGATCATCTTTGCCTTTCACTTATTCATCCACTTCAATACCGAATAAGCAGTCTAAACCGTCCGACTTACCTTCTAGATACATACGGCCGCCTAAGCCTTCCAACTCAATCAGACAGTTTACATACACCTTCTTCACACCTAATTTTTTCACCAGTTCAATAGCTGCTGCCATAGAACCACCTGTAGCTAAGATATCATCATGAATCAGCACGATGTCGTCCGGTCCAAGTGCATCTTTGTGAATCTGAATCGTATCATCTCCGTATTCCTTGGCATAGGTTACCGACACCGTCTCAGCCGGCAGTTTATTATGCTTGCGGATAGGAACGAAACCTGCGCCAATCTCCATCGCTACAGCCGGAGCAATAATAAATCCGCGCGATTCAATACCTACCACCTGCGTGATACCCATGTCTTTGTATCGACGTACGATCTCATCGCGCATCCATACCAAGCACTCGGGCTTATCCAGTGCAGTAGTGATGTCTTTGAACTGTATGCCCGGAATAGGGAAATCAGGCACATTACGAATAGCTTCTTTTACTTGTTCTGCTGTCATATGTTCGTTGTTTTTGTAATATGTTCCACGTGAAACATTTCAAGTAGTTTGCTTTGCAAACTAAAATAACTTATCTACCCATTAAAACCAACAATACGCTAATGTCGTTCGGACTTACTCCCGGTATGTGTTGCGCCTCTCCGATACTCTTGGGGCGAATTCGACTTAACTTCTGGCGCGCCTCTGTACTTAAACTTTGTACTTCCTCGTAATTGAATCCGTCGGGAATACGTATTTGATCCAGTCGTTGCAGTTTGGCGGCCTCCGTCTGTTCGCGTTTGATATACCCTGCGTACTTGATCTGGATCTCGCAACTTTCCACGACTTCATCGGTCAGTTCTGTTATCTTAGCCTTCAGCTCCGGTACTACCTCCGCCAACGCTTTGATGCTTACTTGCGGGCGTAAGATAAGGTCGCTCGTCTTACATCCCTCATGCAATGCACTGCTGCCTATGGACTCCAACCACCCGTCAATCGTACCTTTGCGGACGGTATTGGTGTGTAAATAATCGATGAAATCGGCGCAAGCTTTCTCTTTTTTGCACCATAAGTCGTATCGATACTTGTCCGCCAAACCCATCTCATAACTCCGTTTGGTCAGTCGCTCGTCGGCATTATCTTGGCGCAACAAGATCCGGTATTCCGCTCTCGAGGTAAACATACGGTATGGTTCATCCACTCCTTTGTTCACCAGGTCGTCGATCAGCACGCCGATATAACTCTCGTCTCTTCCCATTGTAAACGGAGCCCCTCCGTGTACGTTGATATGCGCATTCACACCGGCTACCAATCCTTGCCCTGCTGCCTCTTCATAGCCTGTGGTACCGTTGATCTGACCGGCAAAAAACAGATTTTTAATCTGTTTCGTCTCTAAGGTGTGATGCAGTTGTGTCGGATCGAAGAAGTCATACTCGATCGCATAACCCGGTCGGTACATCACGATATCTTCCAATCCTTTTACGGTCTTTAGCCCGGCTAATTGCACCTGCCATGGCAGGCTGCTGGAGAAACCGTTCACATAATACTCATTGCTGTCCACTCCTTCCGGCTCCAGGAATAATTGGTGTGCTTCTTTATCCGCAAACGTGACGATCTTCGTCTCTATGCTCGGGCAATAACGCGGACCAATACTCTTGATTTGTCCGTTGAAAAGGGGAGAATCCGCCAATCCTGCACGTAGTGCATCATGCGTCTGCTGGTTCGTATAAGTGATCCAACATGGCATCTGTTTTAACTCCCGTTTGACGGTATCCAGATAACTGAACTGATGCCAGTCATTATCACCGTCTTGACGAACCATCTGATCAAAATGAATAGACCGTGCGTCTATACGTGCCGGAGTACCGGTTTTCATTCGGTCTGCTTGAAAACCCAACCCTACCAGTTGCTCGGTCAATCCGTACGAGGCGGGTTCTGAAGTACGTCCACCGGCTATCTGTGTCTTACCACAGTGCATCAAGCCATTGAGGAAAGTGCCGTTCGTGAGCACCACCGCCTCTGCTTGCATCTCTATCCCTAATGCTGTCTTCACACCGCAAACCTTATTATCTTTGATAATAAGACTGGTTACGATATCTTGCCAGATATTCAGATTCTCTGTATGTGATAGCACCTTGATCCATTCTTCGATGAACCGTTTGCGGTCGCTCTGACTGCGGGGACTCCACATCGCCGGACCTTTGCTTTGGTTCAGCATGCGGAACTGGATTGCGCTGCGATCCGTCACAATACCCATCATGCCGCCTAACGCATCAATCTCGCGCACGATTTGACCTTTTGCAATCCCGCCAACAGCCGGATTACAGCTCATCTGCGCGATCTTATTCATGTCCATAGTGATCAGCAGCGTCTTACTGCCCATATGAGCAGCTGCGCTGGCCGCCTCGCATCCTGCATGTCCGGCACCTACAACGATCACATCATATCTAAAATCCATGTCTATCTGCGTTTACGTCCTATCGTTAAACCTCGGTGACGCCATTTCATTTCACCGCTAAAATAACTCGAACTGATCGATCGGGTATGCGGTTGAAAGACGTTCTCCCAATGCCCGCGATACGTGATCTCATGTGTGTCGGCATCCACCAGAATACCGATCACATCAAATCGTACATCTTTCTCGATGCGTTTGAGTTTGACATACGCGTTACCTGCCGCAATCATCCTTTTTTTCTTGTTCTCATCCACGTATTCTTCCGGTGTCTTGTCGCCGAACGTGGTGGTGCGGGCCTTGACTTCTGCAAACACAATCGTATGCTTGTCTTCCGCTATCAGATCTACCTCCAGATGGCCCATGCGCCAGTTGTGTTCAACAACCTTGAACCCTTTGGCTTTCAGCATCTTAGCGGCTTCTTCCTCACCGATGATTCCTATGGGATCTGTAACAAAAGCCATATCATCTCAGTTGTTCTACACGTGCCGCATCCAACCGCAGCAGGATGAATAGCAGCAACGTGAATCCCCATAACGAACTACCGCCGTAACTGAAGAATGGTAGCGGAATACCGATCACCGGAAGTACCCCTAACACCATTCCTACATTCACCATCAGGTGGAAGAGGAAGATGCTGGCGACGATATAGGCGTAGATGCGCGTTGAGGCATTGCGTTGACGCTCTGCTATAGTTATCAGGCGTAAGATGAAGAAGAGGTACAGCAGCAGCACACCTACCGACCCTACAAACCCCCATTCCTCACCTACGGTGCAGAAGATAAAGTCCGTATCCTGCTCCGGAACGAACTGTAACTTCGTCTGCGTTCCGTTCAGGTATCCTTTGCCGAAGAAACGCCCGGAACCGATGGCGATACGCGCCTGATTGACATTGTATCCGGCTCCGTTCGGGTCTTCTTTCATACCCAGCAGCACTTCGATACGGATGCGCTGGTGCGGTTGTAGCACATGCGAAAATACATGCTTGCACGCGTGCGTATAACCGATGCAGAACAGGGTGAAAGCAGCCACGATCAGCAGTTTGTATTTGCGCCAGTAGAAACTGATACCTATGTTGTATAGTACCAGTAGTACCACCACACCCATCGATATCCAGTTGAACGGCATCGGTTTCCATATGTTAATCAGCAGGCTGATACCGTATATGCCGATCACACTGCCAATCAAGATAAGCGCCTGATACCGCATCCGGTGCTCTTTGCAGATGAAATAGATCTCCACTACCGTCAGTATCAGCATACAGGACAGGATACCTACACTGCCTGTCCCTAACGGAAGAGCAAGATCGCCCCACCGGATACTGGTGATGAAGAGTGCTACAGCAGCCACTACGACCCATAGCACATAACCGCTCATACCTTGACGGTAGAAGGCTAACAGAAAAGCAATGAAGACCAGAGCTGAACCCGTCTCGCGCTCCCACACCATGATGATCAGCATCGGCACTCCGATGATGGCAAAAGGTACGATCAAATCGCGCCAAGTCCGCAGTTTATATTCGTATCTACCCATGTATTTGGCGATGGCGAGTGCTACGATACACTTGGCGAACTCCGCCGGTTGCAGGTTTACCGGACCAATCGTGATCCAGGACATAGAACCCTTGATATTATGGGCCAATAATGGTGTTGCTAACAGTACCAATACGATCGCGCCGTAGGCGATATAGGCCAGCACGTCGTAAGTCTTATAGTCAATCAGCAGCAGGATCGTACCTAATGCCACAGCACCCATCATCCATGCGAACTGCTTGCCCGCACGGTTGGAGAAATCGAAGATACTCGATTGGTCAAACGTATAACTGGCACCGTAGATATTCATCCATCCGAATAGCATCAGTGCTACGAAAAGACCAATCGTGATCCAATCGACATTGCGCCATATGTTACTGCTTCTTGACGCTCGCATGGGGCGGTTCTTTCTCTCTGTATTGTTTGCGCATTTCTTTGCGTTTGATATCTCCGTTCAGGTATTGCTCCATCATCAGGCAAGCTACCGGTGCAGCCCAAGTAGCACCAAAACCTGCGTTTTCAACGACAACAGCTACCGCGATCTGCGGATCTTCAGCCGGAGCAAAACCGATGAAGATAGCGTGATCGTTCCCGTGCGGGTTCTGCGCCGTACCTGTCTTACCGGCCATATGCAGACTGTCGATCGCATAATGCCGACCTGTGCCGTACTGCATCACGCGCATCATGCCGTTCTTCACTTCCTTGAAATACTTCTTTTGTATCGCGATATCATGGCGGTGAGTCAGCATCGAGTCGTTCTTATTCAAGTGCGGCGTGATGTAATATCCTTCATTGGCGATGGCTGCTGCCTGGTTGGCTAACTGCAGCGGCGTCACCAATATCTCACCTTGACCGATACTGAGCGAACGAATAGTAATGGCTTTCCAGCCGACGGGACCGTATGTTTTGTCATATTCTTTGCTGGTCGGTACCTTACCGGACGACTGTTCACTCAAGTCCGTGTCGCTGAATTTCTGACCCAGACCGAACTCCATCACCGCATTGCGCCATAACTCATAGCGATGTTTGAAATCTTTGTTGTCCTTCCCGTATCCGTCTTTCTGCAGCAAGTCGCGGAAAGCGCACCAGAAATAGGGGTTACAACTCTGTTCTATCGCTCTATCAAAAGCGACAGGAGAACCGTGGTGGTGCGTACATTTGATCGGCGTACTCTGCGGACCGGAACATGGATAAAGGGTGTTTGGCGTGATAGCTCCTTGATCCAGACAAACCAGCGCTTGGATCGTCTTGAACGTCGATCCGGGAGGATAAGTGGCTTGTGTGGCGCGGTTGTAAAGCGGTTGGGACGGATCATTGAGTAATCGGCTGTAGTTGGCGCCGCGCTCTTTGCCTACCAGCACTTTCGGGTTCCATGCCGGGTTGGAGACCAGCGCTAAGATCTCACCCGTCTTCGGCTCGATAGCTACGGCACTGCCCATCTTGTTATGCAGCAGTTCTTCCGCCAGCATCTGCAACTTGATGTCAATCGTCACCTGCATATCCGTTCCGGCTTTGGCCGGTTGGTCCAGACGACCTTCTTGATAACTGCCTTGTAAACGACCACGGGAGTCGCGCATCAGCACTTGTACTCCTTTCTCGCCGCGTAACTGTTTCTCGTATGTATATTCCAATCCGTCTCTACCGGAGTAGTCACCTCGTGCATAATAGTCGTCGCGGTCGATATCGTTCTGATTCACCTCGCCCACACTACCTAACACATGCGCTGCTGCGTCATACGTATAGTCGCGCAACGTACGTTTCCGGATGTGAATACCGGGAAACATATACAGCGCTTCTTGCAATGCCGCCACATCCTCTTTCTTCAACTGATTCATGAAAACCTGAGGCGTCCAGGTAGAGAAACCTTTGTTCTTCTTCGTGTCTTTCATATCCGCCATGCGCGTCTCATACTCCTCCCGACTGATATTCAGACATCGGCAGAAAGAGAGCGTGTCGAACGGCTTGCTCATGTCCCGCAGGATCATCGTCACGTCGTAGATAGGCTGGTTGAAAACCAGTAACTCACCATTGCGGTCGTAGATCAAACCGCGAGAAGGGTAAATAGTCTGACGCACCAAGGCATTGTTATCCGCCTGATCGGCTGTGGACTGATCAATCACCTGCAGGTAAAACAGACGGATGATATATGTCACCACAATCACAATGGCGATGCCACTGATCACATACCTGCGTCTATAGTGAGGGTCGTTAATCATTTGTTTCTCAATGCGTTATATCCGAGAATGACTAAAACGGTCAGCGTGCTGCTCACGAATGTCTCCAGTAGCACAAATCCGAAATGACGCCAACTCCATGCGGCTAAAGCAAACACCGTCAGGTGATGGATAAACACTAAGATAACTACATATTGCAGCATCGCGATGAAGCCGATGGCATGCAGACTGATTTGTTCGTTCAAACGGTCCCGGTCGTTCACCAGCAGGCCTAACAGGTAGCGACGAATATACATGATGAGTACGCAACTCGCCATGTGAATACCCAGCGAGTTACAGAAGATGTCCATCATCAGACCTACACCCGCACCAATCAACATGTCGGTACTGGGACGCATCGTGATCGGTAGCATCAGCAGACACAGCACATATACATACGGATGGCATACGCCGAAGAACTGCAATTGGTCAAAGAGGAACACCTGCAGCAACATCACTACTACGTAGCGACCGAATTGTTTGAGCCAGTTAGTCCAATCCATCTTCCAATTCCTCCCTCTCTTGTTGATGTCCGTTCTGCACCACTTCTACAAAACGAATCCGCTTGTAATCCACCTCCAAGCGCACGCGTATCGTGTAGTACGAATCACCCTCCTTGATACTGCAACTTTCTACGATTCCAACTGGAATTCCTTCCGGAAAAACGGTACCCAAACCACTCGTTATAATCGTATCGCCGCTGTTCACTTCCACATGCGAAGCCACATCCGCCAGCTGCGCATAATGGCAGTCCTTGCCGTCCCATTGCAGCGTACTGATATAGCCGTTCTTGGCGATACGACAACTGAGGTTAGTCTGCGTATGGATAAGCGGGATAACAATACTGTAGTTGCGCCCTACCGTCCGGATGATACCTACCGCTCCATCTGCATTACGAACACCCTGTCCCCGTACGATGCCGTCTTTCCGACCGCGGTTGATCGTCAGGTAGTTATGCAACCTGTTGGTCGTCATCTGCACCACCTTGGCGTCCATATAACGAATCGAATCGCCGGTCAAGGTGGCCTCCAACGCACTTAACTGGTTGCGTAAATCAATATTCTCTTTGATCAACTCTTCGTTCTCTTCATGCAAATGGAAATAGTCGCTGATAGCGCTCACTTGCTCATGCTGCCATGCCACCACACTGTTGGCGGTACTGAGAATACTGCTCCGCGGGTAGGCATTATTGCGGGTAATTAACATAAAGGCAGCAACTTCCAAGGCAAGAAATACCAGGAAGTTGCTATATCGCTGCAGTATCTTAAGCAATGTCCGCATATGCAGCTAACTATTCTTAACGAAGCAGGAAGCCGAAGTTGTTCACATTCTTCAATGCCACACCCGTACCGCGAGCTACCGAGTGCAACGGATCGTCTGCTACGTGGAACTCAATCGTGATCTTATCGGTCAGTCGCTTTGCCAAACCGTGCAGCAGCGCACCGCCACCGGTCAGGTAAATACCGCGTTTCACAATATCCGAATACAACTCCGGAGGAGTGGTCTCCAGGGCCTGAAGAATAGCACCCTCGATCTTGCTTACGCTCTTTTCCAAGCAGTGGGCGATCTCCTGATAGCTGACGGGAACCGACATCGGCAGTGCCGTCACTTTGTTCGGACCGACAACCACGAAATCTTCCGGCGCATCCTCCAGTTCCGGCAGGGCCGAACCTACCTGAATCTTAATACGCTCTGCCGTCGGTTCATCGATACGCAGGTTGTGCATACGACCCATATACTCGATGATATCCTGGTTGAAATCATCACCGGCGATTTTGATGGACTTGTTGCTGACGATACCGCCCAGCGAGATCACAGCGATCTCCGTCGTACCACCACCGATATCCACGATCATACATCCTTCCGGACTCTCTACGTCCAGACCGATACCTATCGCTGCGGCCATTGGCTCATAGATCATGTAGATGTCACGTCCTCCTGCGTGCTCCGAACTGTCGCGCACCGCACGGATCTCCACTTCGGTGGAACCCGAAGGAATACATACCACCATACGAATGGATGGTGAGAAGATACGCGCCTGCTTCGGAATCATCTTGATCATACCGCGAATCATCATCTCGCAAGCATAGAAATCCGCAATCACACCGTCGCGCAAAGGACGTACCGTTTTAATCATCGTACCACCCTTACCGATCATCTGCTGTGCCTTGCGGCCGACGGCAACCATCTTGTTGTCCGCCATCGAGATAGCTACTACCGAAGGCTCGTCCACTACGATCTTATCATCGCACATGATGATCGTGTTGGCGGTTCCCAAGTCAATAGCAATCTCTTGTGTAAAAGAAAAAAGTCCCATATTCTTGTTTTTTAAATCTGTATCTTCACACCAAAACCATTCCCGAAATGAGCCTATCTCGGAAATATCGCGCAAAATTACAACTTTTTTTTGAATTATGCAAGCGCGCGCGCAATTTTTTTATTTTTTTATGAAAATCTTATATACTTCCGCATCGTCCATTTTGCATCTGCAAAATTTTTTGTACCTTTGTGCCGTTTTTCGGGGAGTGGGTGCTGAAAGCGACTGAAGGACAGCAAAAAACAAAAAAAAGCACCTGCGATGCAGATGCTCTTGCGCTCCCTCTAGGACTTGAACCTAGGACCCCCTGATTAACAGTCAGATGCTCTAACCGACTGAGCTAAGGAAGCTCATTATTGCTCTCGTTTTTCGAAAGCGGGTGCAAAAGTACTGCTTTTTTTTGATATAGCCAAATTTTTTGGAAAAAAAATGCAAGTTGGTGGCACTTTTTTTGAAAATCAACCGTATTTAAGGTCAAAAATACAATAAAATGAAGAAAATTTTAGGTTTAGGTAATGCGCTGACGGACATTCTGCTCCAGGTGAGTGAAGACGATCTGCGTGAACTCGGGTTTCCGAAAGGAAGCATGAACCTTATTTCCCGTGAGCAAGCGGAGCAGATCCAGTATCGTTTCTTGTCTGTCCGCAAACGCATGGTGGCCGGCGGTTCCGCCTCGAATACGATCAACTGTATCGCTTCGTTGGGTGGTAAAGCCGCTTTTATCGGAAAGATCGGCAATGATGAAGTCGGAGACTTCTACCGCGAGGACATGGTCAAGAACGGTGTCAAACCGATCTTGCTGCTCTCGTCCAAGAATGCCATGTCCGGCTGTTCGATCGTCCTCATCACACCGGATGGCGAGCGTACTTTTGCTACCTATCTCGGTGCGGCTGCTGAACTGTGCGCCGATGATATATCGAAGGACGCCTTCAACGGATACGACATCTTCCATATCGAGGGCTACCTGGTGCAGAACCATGAACTGCTGGAGAAGTCGCTCCGCCTGGCGAAAGAGGCCGGATGTATGGTGTCCCTTGACCTGGCGTCGTACAATGTGATCAACGAGAACCATGCTTTCCTCAAGGGCTTGGTGAAGCAGTATGTGGATATCGTTTTTGCCAACGAAGATGAGTCGTTCGCCTATACGCATCTTAACCCCGAAGAGTCTGTCCAGATGATTGCGGAGCAATGTGACATCGCGGTGGTGAAGGTCGGTAAGAACGGTTCGTACGTGCAGCAGGGCAGCAAGCGCCATCATATCGGTGCTATCACCACTTCCTGTACGGACTCCACCGGTGCCGGTGACTATTTCGCGGGAGGATTCCTCCATGCACTCGCTGACGGCTTCGATATCCGCCGCTGCGCGGAGATAGGTACCATCGCTGCCGGACGTGTAGTCGAAGTGGTGGGAACGAAATTACCGGAAGAGCAGTGGGAAGAGATCCGTCGTATCTGCGCCCTCTACCGCGGCTTCATGCAGAAATATGATAAGGATTAACAATCAAAAATCATAAATCAAAAATATGAAATTCCTCTATATCCTCTATCAGTATCTGATAGCATGGCCGATATTTGTGGTAATCACCATCTTCACGGCTGTCTTCACGATCATCTTCATGCCGTTCCGTAATGCGGAGTTTGTGCATAAAGAGCAGCAGTTCTGGTCCCGCTCCATCTTCTGGCTGATGTTCCTGCCGGTATCGGTGGACGGCAAGGAGAATATCAAGCCCGGCCAGAGTTATGTCTTTGTGGCGAACCATCAGTCGATGTTCGATGTATGGTTGATATACGGATGGTTACCCGTCGTGTATAAATGGCTGATGAAAGCGGAGTTACGTAAAGTGCCGTTCATTGGTACGGCCTGCAAAG
Source organism: Paludibacteraceae bacterium (assembly GCA_017541805.1). Taxonomy (GTDB): domain Bacteria; phylum Bacteroidota; class Bacteroidia; order Bacteroidales; family Paludibacteraceae; genus Colicola. Next base: position 9,733 of record JAFXYK010000002.1, on the reverse strand, counting down.
CAGCGGGACATATCTTCGTCGATCGTCGTAATGCCAAAGCCGCTTTGGAGAGTCTGCATAACATCGAGAAACAACTCGTCAACGGTGTCAGCACCGTCATCTTCCCAGAAGGCACACGCTCGACGAACGGCGAAGTGGGACGATTCAAACGCGGAGCGTTCCAGATTGCTATCGACCTCGGTCTGCCCGTCATTCCGCTGTCGCTCGACGGTTGTTATGAAGTGCTCCCGAAGGGAAAACCTTTTGTCCACCATCATCCTGTGCATCTGCATATAGGTGAACCGATCGACCTCGCGCAGTTCAAAGATGCAGAGGGTAAGATCGACGCCAATGCGGCTAACGAAGCCGTTCGTGCTGCCGTCATCAATGGCCGTCTCAAATCATAAATCAAAAATCAAAAATCTCAAATCAAAAATATGTATTCCGATCCGAAAGATTGTCTCTATTGTACCAACAATGAGACCCTGCATAACCTGATGATAGAGATCGCGCACCTGCGCGTATCGCGTGCGTTCTTGTTTAAGGAGCAGACCTATCATGGTCGTTGTCTCGTGGCGTATGACCACCATGTCAATGACCTCAACGAACTCAGTGACGAACAGCGTAACCTCTTCATGGCGGATGTGGCGGATGTCACCCGCGCGATGCAGAAACTGTTCAAGCCCGAGAAGATCAATTACGGTGCTTATTCCGATAAACTCAGCCACCTGCATTTCCATTTGGCTCCGAAATATGTGGACGGACCCGATTACGGCGGTACGTTCCAGATGAATCCGGGCAAGGTCTATCTCTCGGATGCCGAGTACACCGAGATGGTAGAAGCGCTGCGAAAAGAGCTGAAAGCCTGAATACTGACTACTGAATGCTCTTTTCTGAGATCATAGGACAAGAGGAGACGAAACAGCAGTTGCGTCGTGCTGTGCGTGAGGGACGTATCCCCCATGCGCAGTTGTTCTCCGGCATATCCGGTATCGGCAAACTGCAGTTGGCGCTGGCGTATGCCCAGTATCTCAATTGTCCGCATCGGACGGAGCAGGACAGTTGCGGCACGTGTCCCACCTGTCTGCAGTTCGAGAAACTGCAGCATCCCGATTTGCATTTTGTCTTTCCTATCGTGAAGACGGATGCGGCGGACACCTGTGATGCGTTCCTCGAACCCTGGCGAGACATCATCCTCAACCGCCATTATTTTGATCTCAACGATTGGCATAATGCTTTGGGCGTAGAGACCAAGCAATCGATGATATATGAGAAAGAGAGCGGAGAGATATTGCGTAAACTCAGTCTCAAACCTTACGGCAACGGCTATAAGGTGATGATCATCTGGCAACCGGAGAAGATGAACGGCACTACGGCGAACAAACTGCTGAAACTGTTGGAGGAACCGCCGGTGCAAACGGTTTTTCTACTGGTGTCCGAACATCCGGAGCAATTACTAACCACTATTCAGTCGCGTGTGCAGACAATTCGTGTGCCGCGTCTGGAGACAACCACCATCGCGGAGGCCTTAGAGCAACACGGCATGGATGCTACGCGCGCTACCGACATAGCGCGTATCGCGAACGGCAGTTATCTCGCGGCACTCAAAAAAGCCGATGAATCCGAAGCAAACCAACAGGAACTGAACGATTTCATCGCCCTTTTCCGCGATGCATATACTGTAGGAGTGCTCAAAGATCCGGTCAAGAAATACGAATCGCTCAAACGACTCCGTCAGTGGTCCTTAGACATGGCGGATGCGAAAGTGGGACGGGAGAAACAGAAACATTTCCTCCGGTATGCGCAGCAGCAGGTTCGCGAGAACTATATCCGTAATATCGGCCAACCGGAACTTAATTACCAGATGGCATCGGAGCGCGAGTTCTCGGCGAAATTTGCACCCTTCATCCATAACGGCAATGTGGAGGCGATCATGAACCAACTGGATAATGCCGAACGGCAGATCGAGCAGAACGGCAATGCAAAAATCATCTTCTTCGATCTCTGCCTGCAAATGATAGTTCTAATAAAGAAACAAAGACAATAATATACATCATACATGAAAAAATATACCGTTGGAACCGGACATAATGAACTCGAAGCATCGGCTACCAAGCGCAACTCGGCGCATATGCTGCCTGTGAGCGACTGGCTGGCTGACCTGCCGGAGAATACACAACTGACAGATCTCATCGAGGTGCAGTTCAAGAACACCCGAAAAGGTTATTTCCATAACAGCGCCCATCTGCCTCTGGAGAAAGGTGTGCAGGTGGTGGTGGAAGCCAATCCGGGACAGGACTTGGGCGAAGTGGTGCTCACCGGCAAACTGGTGGAACTGCAGATGCGAAAGAACCGTATTGACACCTCTCGTTATGAGGTGCGTCAGGTCGTACGTATTGCTACCGAAGACGATCTCGAACGAGCACGGGAAGCACATGCTCGCGAACATGAGACGATGATTAAAGCGCGTGAACTGGCTAAATCACTCGGATTGGAGATGAAGATCGGCGATGTGGAGTACCAGGGCGACGGATCGAAAGCTATCTTCTTCTATATCGCAGACGGCCGTGTGGACTTCCGTCAACTGATCAAGGTCTATGCGGAGACCTTCCGTATCCGCGTGGAGATGAAGCAGATCGGCGCACGCCAGGAAGCCGGACGTATCGGCGGAACAGGACCCTGCGGACGGGAGCTGTGTTGCTCTACATGGATGATCAATTTCTCTTCCGTCGGAACGGGTGCTGCGCGACTGCAGAATATATCGCCGAACCCGCAGAAACTGGCGGGTATGTGCGCGAAACTCAAGTGCTGCCTGAACTACGAAGTGCCGGTATATGAAGATGCCTCCAAGTTGCTGCCCTCGCGTCATACAGAGCTGGAGACCAAGGATGCTACCTGGTATTTCTTTGCCGCCGATCCCTTGGCAGGAACCGTTACCTATTCCTCCGACCCGCAGCATCCGGGTAACCTGACGACCCTCTCTGCGGCGCGGGCACATGAGATCATCGCGATGAATAGACGCGGAGAGAAACCCGATACGCTGGAGGGCACACGTGCGGTAGTGACCGAGATAGGTTATCAGACCGGGCACGGCGATGTAACCCGTTTCGATAAGAAGAAACATAAAAACCATAGAAGATGAAACGTCTCTTTCCTGTCATACTCATCGCTTGTGCGGCACTCTTGACTTCCTGCAAGAATGACATCCTCTATAGCCAATTTCATTCGATTCCATCGAACAATTGGCACGCAGATTCGATCGTTCATTTTGACTATACCATCAGCGATACGACGCTCTATTATAACATGCAGATCTATATCCGCCATACGGAGCGCTATCCGTATCAGAATGTATGGCTGTATGTGGGCGACAGCACATCCATGGACTCGATGAATGTGTTCCTGGCGGACGATCGCGGTAAATGGTATGGAGACTCCAATAACGGTTTTCTCGAAGTAGCGGTTCCGTTTGGCAATCACTTGCATTTTGCCGATACGGGGACCTATCATCTGGCGATCCAGCACGGCATGCGCGACAGCGTTCTGCGTGGTGTGACGGAAGTGGGATTAGAACTGGCTAAAGAATGAGTAAGAACAAACTGAAGAAATTCGCCGAGATGGAGACATTTACAAATGTCTTCCAGTGCAGCGCATCCAGTCTGAATGAGGAGGGACAACTCGTCAGCCATCCCATCGTCAATGAGTTGGCGGGTCGCTGGCGGGAGAACGTGTTCCATAACAATCATCCCATCGTGCTGGAACTCGGCTGCGGACGCGGAGAATATACAGTCGGTTTGGCGCAGCGCTATCCGGATAAGAACTTTATCGGCGTGGATATCAAAGGGGCACGTATGTGGGCGGGAGCCAAGCAGGCTAACGAAGCCGGAATCACCAATGCGGCTTTTCTGCGCACAAATATCGAGTTCATCACCTCTTTCTTTGCTGCCGATGAGGTGGATGAGATTTGGATCACATTCTGCGATCCGCAGATGAAAAAAGCGACCAAACGTCTCACCTCCACCTGGTTCATGCAGCGCTATCAACAGATCGTGAAACCCTCCGGACTGATCCATCTCAAGACGGATAGTCCTTTCCTCTATACCTATACGATGGAGATGCTGCGGCTTAACCCGTATCCCGTCCTCTGTTCCACGGATGACTTATACGGAAAAAGTATCGATGGAATCGAAGGAAATTCAATTTTCGCTGATGCCAAAGCGCTCCAGACGCACTATGAGAAACAATGGCTGGATCGCGGCATGCGCATCAAGTATGTCGAATGGCAACTCACGCCCTTGACTCACTTCGAGGAACCCACCATCGAAATAGAAAAGGACACCTACCGCTCCTACGGCCGCAACTACCAGCCCTCAGTCTGAGGTGGTGTTATTTTCTATATAATTTTTCTTTATCCCAAAGTTGGAAAAATACAATTTTTCTGTGTTTGAATTCTCCTTCTTGCCCCTGATTTTGCCTACCTTATACCTCAATTTTAAGAAAAAAATCACTTTTTTGCAGAAATGTTTGCGTATTTCGGAGATTTTTTGTATCTTTGCGCCCGATTTTGAAATTTTATAATAATTTACGCTACACGCGCGAGTATACGTAGAGCAAAATATGTTTAAATAAAGGAGCATTACAACGACAAATAATCAACCCAAAATATTAACAAATTAAAAATTTATTTTTAATCAACAAAACAACCCAATTTATTAATTAACCGATGCTTAGGCATCAATGTTTAACAAATCAAACTAAACAAAATGAAAAAGTTTTATTCAATCGTGCTGATGGCAACCATGTTGCTCGTAGGCACAAACGTATGGGCTACTACCGTGGCTAAGATTGGCACTACGGAGTATGAGTCCTTCAAAGATGCATGGGAAGCCGTTAAGACCGGCGAGACCATTCAACTCCAAGAAAACATTACGATTGGTACGACACTTTGGTTAGGTACTACCAATATGGCAGATGCTAACCCATTGTCTATTACGCTGGATTTGAATGGCGACACCCTGACATCTACGGCTTTGAAAGTGTTTGTACTGACTCACGGCTCTTTGAATGTTACCGGTAATGGTGGTATCAAGCATGCTCCTACGGGTAATACTCTTACAAGTACAGAGTATCTAAGTGCATACGAGATTTTCCGTGTTTACGGTTCTACCTACAAGGATGTTGATCCGAAGACATCGAGTGATTACTACACTCACCTGACCATCGGTGCTGGCGTAAAACTGATTGCGGCTGTTAACGGTATTGTTGTAGACCAATTTAGCGCATTAACAGTATCTAAAAAGAAAGGTTATTACGATGCATGGGCTCTCGCTAATGCGTGGCCTGCAGGTAACAAAACTATTCCGTCTACTAATGCAGTCTACACGAATGTTTACGCAAGCGGTACTGGTGTAGCTCATGGTGTATGCATTGACGTAAAGGGTACTATTGAGGCAAGAAAGTATGCTATTAAGGCTAATGGTAACTTAAGCTCCCCGGAGATGTATAAAAACAAAATTGGTACGACTGTTTCGGGCAAGTATAGTGATCGTAACAATACCCCTTACGTAATTGCAGCTGGCGATGAGAAGAACTATTCTCCGTATATTCATATTTACAACGGCGCTAAACTTCTGACAACTGAGATTACCAGAACCGATGCTGTTGCTGCTTACGGTGGTGGTTATGCTCGCTGGTTAATTGAAGGTAATGTTGAGGGTTCGACGGCTGTTTATGTTAAGTCCGGTGAGGTAGATGTTAAGGGTGCACAAATCACCTCTAACTTCAAGGGAACCCCAGGAGTAATCGAAGAAAGATCATCCGGTGTAAACGCAGGTGGTAGTGGTATCGTTGTTGAGTCTTCTGCAAACTATGCCGGTGGTACTGAGGTAACGGTTCAGGGTAATACGGTTATCACTCCGACAACCGGTTATGCTCTTGAAGAGACAATTACCAATGCTGCTGATACCTCAAAGGTTGAAAGCGTAACTATCCAGGGTGGTACCTTCAAAGAGGGTGACGCTGGTACGATCGTGGTTACCACACAAACCGCAGGTACAGGTGGTACTACTTCGTCTGTTACTATCGACGGTGGTACTTTCGAGTTTGCTGATAATACATCGGGTTCTAATACAGGTGTAGACCTTGGTGGTAAGACTTTGGAGCAGTTCCTCATCGATCAAGCTACCACCAGTGAGACGACTCACACTGTAGTTGTTGAGACCGATGATCAGGGTCACCAAACTATCGTTATCTCTGATGGTGACAAGCCTGTTGTTGCTAACTTGGTAAGTGATGCAGCAGCGGATGCTTCTATTAACTGGATTAATGCTGGTGTTACGGAAGACACTCTTACGGCAGATAAGAAACTTGCTGAGCTTCAGATCAGCCAGGACTATGCTCAAAAGCTCGTCATTCCTGATGGTAAGACTCTTGAGGTAGGCCGTGTAGTACTTGGTGCAAAGGCACAAATCGTTGTTGAGGCTGGTGGTAAACTCATTGTTACCGGCGCCCAGGGTCTTGCTGCATTCCAAGAGAGCAACCTCGTTTTGAAGACTTCGCAAGATGCACAAGCAATCTTCCTCTTCAACCCGGCTGTAACATCGAATACTCACCCGATGGCTACTGTAGAGTTTATTTCGAAAGCATATCGTAAAACGACAGACAACTCGCTTGTATGGCAACGTTTCGGTATTCCTTCTTATGGCGCTTTAACTAGCATTACCGCTAAGGCTCCGACCGCTCCGTACGATGATGTTCCTACGGCATTTGCTGCATTCAATTATAACACCCACGCTTGGGAGAATCTTGGTATGATTGGAAGCCTCGATTATAACAAGATGGCTACAGCATTTGATTATTATCAGATGGCAAACAACACCAATGATATGGGAACAGTTGTTACTATGAAGGGTCAATTGTATGGTAACGAAAGTCCTGAGTTAGCTGTTCGTGGTAATTCTTGGAATGGATTTGCCAACAGCTATATGGCACCGATTAACGGAGCACAGCTGTTGAAAATGATTCCGAATACTGTTGATAAAGCATTCTATCTCAATAAGATTGATGGCGACCAAGCTACTTGGGAGCCGGTTTCTGAGCTGAATATCTTAATGGGTATTATGGAAGATATCAAGCCGATGCAACCGTTCTTGATCAGAAATACATTGGCTGCTGCAGATGCTACCGTAGATTATACTGCTGCTGTTTATAACCCGGCAATGGGTATTGAGCCCAATAATGCTCCTGCTCGTCGCGGCGCGATGAACGATATTACTTTTGCTAAAGTGATTGTTAAGGGCAACAACAACTCTGATCATATCCTCGTAGGCGAGAGCAATCAGTTCTCTGCTGAGTTCGATAATGGTTATGATGCTGCTAAGTACATGAACGATGGTATTAATATGTATGTTTCCGCTGATGAGAAGATGGGTATCTTTGCTACCGATGATCTTAACAACACTTATGTAGGTCTTCAGACTGTTAAGGGCGGTAACTACACTATTGAGTTCGCTAACGTTCAGGGCGAGGAGCTCATCCTCATCGACCACGAGACCGGCGCACGTGTTGCTATGGTTGAGGGCAATACCTATGAGTTCACTGCTGACGCTAATAGCGTTAACGACTATCGTTTCGAGATCGTAGAGCCGGCTAAGCTCCCGACCGCTATCGAGAACACCGAGGCTGTTAAGAGCGCTAAGGGTATCTACACGCTCACCGGTCAATACATGGGTGAAATGAATGTTTGGAATTCGCTCCCGGCTGGTGTATATGTAGTTAACGGCGAAAAACGCGTAAAATAATAATTAGTCTTTTAGCTGGTTTCGGGCGCTTGCCCGAAGCCGGCTAATGAAGTTAGGAAAATATGGGTATGAAAAAGATTTATAATAGTCCTGCAATAGAAACGGTAGAAATACGTCTATCCTCCATACTCTGCCTGAGTAATGAAGATACGCAAGGTCAACCGCCATTTGATCCTTTCAATCCGGCTCCACGTCGTAGAGTTTTTTAAAGGCAGGATGAATAAGAAATTAGTACTAACAAATTAAAAAAGTCAATAATGAAAAAAATTATGATTTCGCTGCTCATGGTGGCAGCATCGTTAAATGCTATGGCAATCACCCTTGCCAGCACAGCACAACTGACTTTGAAATCTTCGGACAATAAGTCTTGTACGTTAATCATTGCTGAATCGGAAGATTTCAGTGATGGTCTTAATCCGGGTTACTATGCAGAGTTGAACGAGGAAGGTAAAGAAGTTCAACTGTATGTTGAGTACGGAGGCAAGAAATATCAGCAATTTGCTTCTAACGCAGCTACGATGACCGACCTCCAACTCGGTATCAAGACTAATGCATCGACCACTTACACGCTGACCGCTGCAAATGTTACCGGTTCTTTCGTACTGAAAGTTAACGGTGTTGAGTATACCGTTAATGCTAATGGTACCGTATTTAGCGATGTAGCTCTTGCTGCAAGCAGCACGCTGCCCGCAGCTGGTGACGAGGCTAACTACAAAGTTAACCCCGCTGCTCCGCTGGTACAAGGTATCTGCTTCAATTACAACAAACTTGAGCTCACCATGTATGATGGCGCTACTGTAGAGGTATTCGCTGACGGTGCTGCTACCGCTTCTCTTACGCAGGTAGTTGCCGGCGACGCTACTTTTGAGATTGACCTCAACGGACTCGCAAGTGGCAAGTACAAAGTGGCTATTTCGGGCATCGCTACTCCGGAAGAGTACATCATTGACGTTAAACCCGCTGTAACCGTAGTTCCCTAATTATTAATAGGGACGCGCGTACGCCCTTGCGCGTACGCATAGTCAACATCAATAATCCTACTAAAGAAAGGATATATAATGTTGGGTAAGAATTATAGATTATTAACAATAACCTTGCTGACGCTTCTCAGTACAGCTACGTTCGCTGCCGTACACACGCAGTATTCTTCTACTGTGTGCAGCAACACGCCGTATCTGTTTGGCTGTGATAAGCTGACGACCAGCGGTGCGCACTCCCAGATCCTTCCGGGAGATAGCACGGTGACCGTAAATCTTACGTTCGGTTCGCTGAAAGCTACTGCCTATACCGCTACGATCGAGCCCGGACAGACATATCTGTTCGGTTGCCAGAAGCTGACCGCGGACGCAACGGAGACGAACACGCTGCAACAGGCGGGTTGCGAGTGCGATAGCACGATCACCCTCACGCTGCAAGTGCAGGCTCCGGCTCCCACGTCGGTTACTGTAGCATACACGGCTAACATCTACGACGGCGAGACGTACCTGTTTGGTTGTCAGAAGCTGACGGTAGCAGGTCCGTACACGGAGACGTTCCAACGTGTAGGTGGTGGCGACTCGATCGTCAACCTGACGCTGAATGTCAATCCGGTGCCTGTTCAGGATGTAACCGTGGCATACACGGCTAACATCTATGACGGCGAGACGTACCTGTTCGGTTGTCAGAAGCTGACGGCGGCTGGTCCGTACACGGAGACGTTCCAACGTGTAGGTGGTGGCGACTCGATCGTCAACCTGACGCTGAATGTCAATCCGGTGCCTGTTCAGGATGTAACCGTGACTTACACGGCTAACATCTACGACGGCGAGACGTACCTGTTCGGTTGTCAGAAGCTGACGGTAGCAGGTCCGTACACGGAGACGTTCCAACGTGTGGGTGGTGGCGACTCGATCGTCAACCTGACGCTGAATGTCAATCCGGTGCCTGTTCAGGATGTAACCGTGGCTTACACGGCT